>NZ_JBVVPQ010000007.1:0-156885 GCF_055811695.1 Bradyrhizobium sp. MI1.3
TGCCATCCCCAGATCCTCTTCAGATGTCTCTTAGAGAATCGCAGATTCGCGATTTACGCAAAGCCCTCGCAAGCGGGGGAGGGGGCGCAGCGTGATCGCGGATACACTTCCAACCAAACCCGATCGAAAGTCTCGATGACGCTCTCCCTCGAAACCCGCGACCTCACCATCCGCTTCGGCGGCCATGTCGCGGTCAACAACGTCACCTGCAGCTTCCGGCCGGGCGAGCTCACCGCGATCGTCGGCCCGAACGGCGCCGGCAAGACCACTTATTTCAACCTGATCTCCGGTCAGCTCCGCGCATCGAGCGGCAGCATCCTGTTCGACGGCACCGACATCACCCAGCATTCCGCGCCGATGCGGACGCGCGCAGGCCTGGGGCGCGCCTTCCAGCTCACCAATCTCTTTCCGAATCTATCGGTGGAGGAAAACGTCCGCCTCGCCGTGCAGGCCGCTGACGGCACTCACTACGACATGCTGCGGCCCTGGATGGTCCGCCGTGATCTGATTGCGCGCGCCGATACGATCCTGGATCAGGTCGCGCTCGGCGGCCGCCGCGGCGTCGCCGCCACCGCACTGTCGCATGGCGACCAACGCAAGCTCGAGGTCGCGCTGATGATGGCGCTCGAACCAAAGGTGTTCATGTTCGACGAGCCGACCGCAGGCATGAGCATCGACGAGGTGCCGGTCGTGCTGAACCTGATCGCGCAGCTCAAGCAGGACAAGAGCAGGATCATCCTCCTCGTCGAGCACAAGATGGACGTGGTGCGATCGCTCGCCGACCGCATCATCGTGCTGCATAACGGGCAGCTTGTTGCGGACGGCCCTCCGGCCGAGGTGATCGCATCACCGATCGTGCAGGAAGCCTATCTCGGCGTCGCGCCCGATAAAGTTGGAGGGAGCGCAGCATGACCGATCTGTTGAAGCTCTCCGGTGTGCACACTCATATCGGCCGCTATCACATCCTCCAGGGCATCGATCTCGCTGTCGCGCAGGGGCAGACAACGATGCTGCTCGGCCGCAACGGCGCCGGCAAGACCACGACGTTGCGCACCATCATGGGCCTCTGGCAGGCCTCCTCCGGCGAGATCAGACTCGCCGGCGAGCGCATCGAGAGCCGCGCGACGCCCGACATCGCGCGGCTCGGCGTCGGCTACGTGCCGGAGAGCATGGCGGTGTTTTCGGATCTCACGGTGAAGGAAAATCTGGTGCTGGCGGCGCGCGACGGGCCGCTCGACGACACCCAGCTCGACTGGATCTTCGGCTTCTTCCCCGCGCTGCGCCGGTTCTGGCTGTCGCGCGCGGGAAGTCTCTCGGGCGGACAGAAGCAGATGTTGTCGATTGCCCGCGCCATCATCGAACCGCGCAAGCTCCTGCTGATCGACGAGCCGACCAAGGGGCTGGCGCCCGCGATCGTGATGGCGCTGATCGAGTGTCTGAAGGAGATCAAGCGCAAGGGCGCTACCATCCTGATGGTCGAGCAGAATTTCTTTGCGGCCCGCGAGCTCGGCGACGACGTGCTGGTGATGGACAACGGCACCATCGTCCATCGCGGCGAGATGGCGGCCTTGGCGGCCGACGTGCCGCTGCAGGAGCGACTGCTCGGCCTGAGCCTGGAGACGCATCAATGACCGAGCTCGCCGCAACCGATCCGCTGCCGAAGCCCAAGCGCGACATCGCGCCGATCCTGCTGCCGATCGCGGTCGCCCTGGTGATGATTCCGCTGATCGGCTCGCCCAGCACCTGGCTGACGCTGACGGCCGCGAGCCTCGCGATGGGCATGATGATCTTCATCATGGCCTCCGGACTCACGCTCGTGTTCGGCCTGATGGACGTGCTCAATTTCGGCCATGGCGCCTTCATCGCGGTCGGGGCCTATGTCGCGACCCTGGTGCTGGCGCCGTTCGCGACCTCGCTCCAGGTGGATTCGCTGTGGATGAACCTCGCAGTGCTGGCGCCGGCGGCATTGCTGTCGATGGCGGTCTCCGGCGCGCTCGGCCTGATCGTCGAGCGGGTGCTGATCCTGCCCGTCTACGGCCAGCATCTGAAGCAGATCCTGATGACGACGGGCGGCCTGATCGTCGCCGAGCAGACGCTCTATGCGGTGTGGGGGCCGCAGATCATCCCGACGCCGCTGCCGACGTCGCTGCGCGGTTCCTTCATCCTCGGCGACGTCGCGATCGCGAAATACCGCGTGCTGGCGACGCTGATCGGCCTTGCCGTCTTCATCGCGATTCAGCTCGTGCTCAACCGAACCAAGCTCGGGCTTCTGATCCGCGCCGGCGTCGAGAACCGCGAGATGGTCGAGGCGCTCGGCTATCGCATTCGCCGCCTGTTCCTCGGCGTGTTCATGACGGGATCAGCGCTGGCCGGCCTCGGCGGCGTGATGTGGGCACTGTATCGCGAGCAGGTCCACGCCTCCATGAGCGACGACCTCACCGTCTTGGTCTTCATCGTCGTCATCATCGGCGGGCTCGGCTCGATCGGCGGCTGCTTCATCGGCGCGATCCTGGTGGCGATGATTGCCAATTACGGCGGCTTCCTGGTGCCGAAGCTCGCCCTCGTCTCCAACATCCTGCTGATGGTCGCCATTCTGATGTGGCGACCGCGCGGCCTCTATGCGGTGACCAGCCGATGATGATCCTGTCAGGCGACCCGCCGCGCAACCGCGTGCTCACGCTCGTTCTCGTCCTCATCATCCTGGCGCTGGTGACGACGCCGTTCCTGTTCCCCGGGGCGAAGGCGCTGAACGTCGCGGCCAAGATCTGCGTCTTCGCCGCGCTGGTCGCCTCCTACGATCTGCTGCTCGGCTATACCGGCTCGGTGTCGTTCGCCCACACCATGTTCTACGGGATCGGCAGCTACGCGATCGCGATCGCGCTGTACGGGATGGGTCCGCATTGGGGCGCGGTTGCAACCGGCATCGTGGTCGGCCTGCCGCTTGCCGCGCTGCTTGCGCTTGCGATCGGGCTGTTCTCGCTGCGGGTGGCTGCGATCTTCTTTGCCATGATCACGCTCGCGGTCGCATCCGCCTTCCAGGTGCTGGCCTCGCAGCTGTCCTGGCTGACAGGCGGCGAGGACGGACGCAGCTTTCAGCTGCCCGAGCTGCTCAGGCCCGGCACGGTGCTGATCTCCAAGAACGTGCTCGGATTCGAGTTCAACGGCCGCATCCTGACGTACTATCTGGTGTTCGCCGTCTCGGCCCTGATGATCTTCGCTTTGCTGCGGGTGGTGAACTCGCCGTTCGGGCGCGTGCTGCAGGCGATCCGCGAAAATCGCTTCCGCGCCGAGGCGCTCGGCTTCCGCACCGTCTTCCACCTGAGCTACGCCAACTGCATCGCCGCACTGGTCGCCGCCGGCGCCGGCATTCTTAATGCACTGTGGCTGCGCTATGCCGGCCCCGATACCTCGCTCAGCTTCTCGATCATGCTGGACATCCTGCTGATGGTCGTGATCGGCGGCATGGGCACGATCTACGGCGCGATCATCGGCGCCACCATCTTCATCCTCGCCCAGAACTATCTGCAGTCGCTGATGGGCGTCGCCTCCAAGGCGGCGTCGGAAGCCGGCCTGCCGCTGCTGCCCGGACTGTTGCATCCCGACCGATGGCTGCTGTGGCTCGGGCTGCTCTTCATCGCCAGCGTCTACTTCTTTCCGACGGGCGTGGTCGGGCGGCTGCGTAATCTCGGCAGCGACAAGAGCGCGGGCAGCTCGCATTAACGCGCGATTCATGATGCAGCGCGGCGGCTCGCTGGACACGACTGCGATCACGCAACGAGATTAACGCTCAGGTAACTGGCTTTCCTAAGCTTTACGCCATTTGTGTGCTGTATTCCTGTCCCTCCAGGGAGGGGGAATGCGCCAGGTCTTTGCAGGAATTGCAGCCGGAATGTTCCTAGCCGCGAAGTACGGCTGGGAGGCAGCCATTCGGCGCGGACCGGTGCTGTGGCTCACTTTGTGCGGCGTGTTGCTGGTCGCGGGGATCTTCGCGGTGACCGCCATGGCCGTCGGCGAATTTCGCGAACGTACCCTGACCAACCGCGAGCGCGAGCTGGAAAATACGGTGCAGCTGATCGCGCGGCACTTCGATCAGCAATTTGAAGATTCCGACATCGTCGCCGCCGATGTGATCGGGCAGATGAATCTGCCGGAGATCAGTTCGGCCGCGATGTTCCGCGAGCGCATGTCCGGACCCGCGACGAACCAGATGCTGCGGAGCAAGATCGGCCCGGTGTCCTACCTCGGCGACATCGCGATCTACGATGCCGACGGCGAACTGATCAACTGGTCGCGGCCCCAGCCGCTGCCCAAGATCAACATCTCCTCACGCGCCTATTTTCAGACCTTCAAATCGAATCCGATGGCCGAACCGGTGGCGCTGGAGTCGGTCCGCAGCTTCATCATCGGAAAATGGACCACGATTGTCGCGCGTCGGCTGAGCGGCGCGGACGGCAGCTTCTTCGGCACGATGGTCCGCCGGATCGATCCGGACAGCTACCAGAACTATTTCGCGTCCGTTGCGCTTGCGGAGGGCACGGCGATCTCGCTGTTCGACCGCAATGGCAAGATGCTGTCGCGCTACCCGCATGTCGAAGAGCTGATCGGCAGGGACTTCAAGGACGCACCGCTGATGCGCAAGATGCTGGCCGAAGGTGGCCGGCACACCCTGCGCGTCAGGGGCCCGATCGACGGCGACGAGCGCCTCGGCTCCGGGGCCTCGCTGTCGCATTTCCCGCTGGTCATCGTCGCGACCAACACCACGAGAGCCGCGCTGGCCGACTGGCGGCAGCAGACCGGTTTCATGGTCACCACCGCTGCGCTTTCGGCCACCGTGATTGCGCTGATCCTGTTCCTGATCGTTCGCCAGATCAACCGGCAGAACCGTGAGGCGCAGCAACGGCTGGAAGCGGAGCGCGGGCGGCTCGACACCGCCTTGAACAACATGTCGCAAGGATTGATCCTGTACGATGCCGCCGGATACATCGTCACCTGCAACCGCCGCTACGCCGATATGTTCGGCCTCTCTCACGATGTCATCAAGCCCGGCTGTCACATCCGCGAGGCGATGTATCATCGCAAGGAGCGCGGCGCGTTCGAAGGCGATGTCGAGGCATTTTGCGCCGACGTCATGAGGATCGTCGCTGAGGGCACGGTCTCCACGAGAAGCCATCACTTGCCGAGTGGCCGAGCTTTCCAGGTCATCAACACTCCGCTCGCGCAGGGCGGATGGGTGGCCACGATCGAAGACATCACCGAGCGGCGCAAGCTGGAGCAGGAACGCGACCGCAACTACATGTTCCTGCGCGAGATCATCGACCACATCCCGTCGCAGATCACCGTGAAGGATGCTCAAACGCGGCAATATCTGCTGGTCAACCGGACCGCCGAAGAGCAATTCGGCCAATCGAGTGAAAACATCGTTGGCAAGACTCCCTTCGACATATACCCGGATGCCTCCGCCCGAGTCGTCACTGACGATGACAGCAAGGCGCTGAAGTCGGGCGAGAGATTGTTCAAGGACGAGCATGCCTGGCAGAGCCAGGCCAAGGGGATGCGCTACATCACCTCGACCCGGATCGGAATCCGCGACGAATCCGGCGAGCCGCGTTACCTCATCAACGTCGTCGAAGATGTCACCGAACGGCGGCGCGCCGACGAGAAGATCGCGCATATGGCGCATTACGATGCGCTGACCGACCTGCCCAACCGGGCGCTGTTCCGCGAGCAGATCGAGCGCGAACTGGAGAAGGTCGGGGGCGGCAGCCAGTTTGCGCTGCTCTATATCGACGTCGACGAGTTCAAGGGCATCAACGATTCGCTCGGTCATCACGTCGGCGACGAGCTGTTGAAGGGAATCGCGGCCCGCATCCGCAGCTGCCTCGGACCGGGCGACCTGATCGCGCGGCTCGGCGGCGACGAATTCGCGGTGATCCAGACCGGGATCAAATCATCCGCCGACGTGGTGTCATTCGTGACGCGGATCTTCGAGGCGATCCGCCGGCCCTATCATTGCTTCGGCCATCAGCTCTCCACCGACGCCAGCATCGGCATCGCCATGGCACCGCAGGACGGCACCGATCTCGACCAGCTCATCAAGAATGCTGATCTCGCGATGTACGGCGCCAAGGCCGAAGGACGCCGCACTCACCGTTTCTTCGAGCCGGAGATGGATGCGAGCGCCAAGGCGCGCCTGAGCCTGGAGCAGGATCTGCGCCAAGCCCTGGTGAACGGCGGCTTCGAGATTCACTATCAGCCGCTGGTCGACCTGCGCACCAACGAAGTCTCGGGATGCGAGGCGCTGCTGCGCTGGCGGCATCCCGAGCGCGGCATGGTGTCGCCGGCGGAGTTCATCCCGATTGCCGAGGACACCGGCTTGATCAACGAGCTCGGCGACTGGGTGCTGCGCATGGCCTGCAACGAGGCCGCGACCTGGCCGGCGCATGTGCGTGTCGCGGTCAACGTCTCGCCGGTGCAGCTCAAATGCGAGACGCTGGCACTGCGGATCGCCGGCGCGCTCGCGGATTCCGGACTTGCCCCGTGCCGGCTCGAGCTCGAGATCACCGAGGCCGTGCTGATCCGCGACGACGAGGCGGCGCTCTCGATCCTGCACCAGCTCCGCGCCATCGGCGTGCGCATCGCGCTCGACGATTTCGGCACCGGCTACTCCTCGCTCAGCTATCTCAAGCGCTTCCCGTTCGACAAGATCAAGATCGACCGCTGCTTCGTCGCTGATATCGCCGAGACGAGCGGCGCGCCTGTGATCGTGCAGGCGGTGGTGAACATCGCCGCCGCCAGCAACATGACCACGGTCGCGGAGGGCGTCGAGACCGAGGCGCAGCGCGAGATGCTGCGCGCGCTCGGCTGCACGGAGATGCAGGGCTATCTCTTCAGCAGACCGAAGCCGGCCAGCGAAGTGCGAAAGCTGTTCGGCCCAAACCACGCCTTGCCGGTGGCGGCGGTGGCCTGACATGGCGAAGCCGGGGAAAACGTCAGCCAAGACGGTCGACGTTGCGGATTCCTACGCCGTGCGGCTGATGCAGCATCTGGTGGTGCCGACCTTCGTGATCGACCCCAAGCGCCGCGTGGTGATCTGGAACAGAGCCTGCGAGCGGCTGACCGGCGTTGCCGCCTCCGAGGTGATCGGCACCAACAAGCACTGGCAGGCCTTCTACGAGACCAGGCGCCCTTGCCTCGCCGACCTCGTCGCGCTCGACCGCCCGGAACAGCTGCCGGAGTTCTATTCGGAATATGCCGCGCGCGGCCATAACGGGCTCGGCTTCAGCGCCGAGAACTGGTGCGTGATGCCGAAGCTCGGCAGCCAGCTCTATCTCGCCATCGACGCCGGCCCCATCCACGACGAGGCCGGCCATCTGATCGCGGTGGTGGAGACTTTGCGCGACCTTACCGACCAGAAGCGCGCCGAGATGGCCCTGAAGGAGCTTGCCAGCAAGGACGGGCTGACCGGCCTGTCGAACCGCCGCGCGTTCGACCAGATGCTGATGAGCGAATGGGCCCGCGCCCAGCGGACGCAGAAGCCGGTGGCGCTGCTGTTCGTCGATGTCGACCATTTCAAGCTGTTCAACGATCGCCACGGCCACCAGAGCGGCGACGAGTGCCTGCGCGCGGTCGCGTCCGTCGTCAGCCGGCATGCCGTGCGCCCGCTCGATCTCGCCAGCCGCTATGGCGGCGAGGAATTCGCGCTGATCCTGCCGGACATGGATTGCGATGCCGCCTGCGTCATCGCGGACGAGATCCGCTGCGCCGTGATGGCCTTGCGGATTGCCCATGACGCCACCGGGGCCGGCGACCACGTCACCCTGAGTGTCGGCGTCGCCAGCCACGTTCCCGGCGAAACCGACGGCAGCCCCGACCGGCTGCTGGGCGCCGCCGACCAGGCGCTCTATGCGGCCAAACGGCTCGGCCGCAACCGCATCATGTATGCCGAACGGCTGCTCGCCGAATTCGCCAAGCTCGGGCGGGACGGCGTACCGGTTCCTGGCCGCGCGGCCCGTAAATCAGCCTAGCCCAAATCAGCCTGGCAGAAGACGGCGGAAGCGGTTGCCCGCCCCCCGCCAATCGGCTAAATGAACCTCGACTAGCACCCGTAGCTCAGCTGGATAGAGCGTTGCCCTCCGAAGGCAAAGGTCACACGTTCGAATCGTGTCGGGTGCGCCAGTAAAATCAGAGACTTAGTTCAGTTTTGTTTTGCTTTGATGTCTGCCGGGTAAGCACCGGGTAAGCGGCAGGGATTGCTTGACAGGTCAATTGGGAAACTCCTCGCGTGAGGGATGATCGGTGATCCGCCGCGCGACTGCCGTTGGCTTCTCTCGCCAAGCCGTGCCGGGCCGTACAAAGCCGCTCCGCGTTACAATCCTGACTGACGACGGCGTCGAGCACGAGGCCGTTATGAAAATCTCGACAGGCATCGAGTTAGGCATTGAGGCGCTCATGAACGAGATGCTCGGATCCCTAATTGCTGCTGATGCAGGACTAACCGTTCAAGAGCCGTTTTTTGTTGATCTGTCGGCTGAGTTTTGCGCCTCAATTCCTTTTCCAGCCACGCAAGCACGTTTGGCTTCGTCATGCTCTCTGGCTTTCGCGTGCGCTGACGCCGGCAAACAATGGAGGGGTTGGAACGCGACCGACCGAATCTCGCCAGCTCAGGAGGCCGTCGCCCTTGCAACAATAGCCTTCGATGCCTTCGTCGGGAACGACGACCGGAGGCCGGGCAACTCAAATCTTCTAGTGAAGGACCAGGCTTGGCGCCTGATCGACCACGAAAGCGGTTTTTCATTTCGGCTGAAGCTTTTCCCGCGATGCGAGCCCTGGATCATGGGTAACCTAGCGGGGATGATTGCACCAGGCGCACCTAGTGAGCACATCTTTGCGAGCCATCTGGCAGGGAGGAAGACATTAAGCTTCGCTCCTATTAAAACTATCTGGCAGAGCTTTTCTGACGCGCGTCTGGCGCAGTACGACGCTATATTGCCGGAAGAGTGGAGCGCCACTCGACCGCATCTTCTGGACGCCCTAGATCACATCAGAAAGGTGCGTGAGACGGCTGATCAATGCCTGGCCGAACTTCAACGGATACTGTCATGAACCGACATCCATATACGTACAGCATCCTCCGGTATCGTCACGACCCTATTGCCGGCGAGCAATTGAACGTGGGCGTGGTCATGCACTCACCTGAGAGGCGCTTCCTTGGTGCACGCTTCCGCAAGAATTACGGTAGGCTCTCCAAAGCTTTCCCGGATGTGGATGGCTCAACCCTGCGCCAAGATCTGGGCCGGATCGAAAAAGCCTTCGAGAAGTTGACGAAAAAAGAGGGTGGCGACTTGCTCTCCACCGGGAGCAACGCTGGAACGTTCGCGACGAAAATCGTCGGGCCGGACGACGGCTCTCTTGTGTGGAGCGAGCTTGGATCTGGGACAACCGAGAATCCCGACGCCGCCCTTGAGAAGCTGTTCTTCCGTTTTGTTACTCAATACGAAGACACGGCCGCGCCTCGCAGGACGGACGCCGATATCTGGCGCCCCGTTCGAGACCGGCTATTAGAGCTGAAAGTAGCCTCCATCTTGGAGAAGAAGACAATCGCGTCGTCGAAAGACGAGGTGGAGTTTGAGCATGCTTGGAAGAATGGCAAGTGGCACTGCTACCAGCCTCTTTCGTTCGATCTTGCAACTATAGACGGCATTCAGGAAAAGGCTGCCCGTTGGGTCGGTCATATGGTCGGCCTTTCGTCTGCGTCAGAGCAATTCCATCCTTACTTCATCATTGGAAAGCCATCTGAGCCGGCACTTGAATCTGCCTATCGTCGTGCAGTGGATTTTATCGCCGATGCACCGCTCCGACCCACGATCATCTCGGAAGAGGAAATTGAGACCTTCGCCAATGATCTCGCAGATCGAGTGCACTCGCACGACCGTCAGCCTCCCTCGATGATGATCAACATGCACGAGCCGCACGAAGTGAAGTACTGGACTCACGCCCTTGGAGTGACCGCGGAAGAACTGCGGAAGGTCGTCGAAAAGGTTGGCACCTCCGCGGCGGCAGTTCGTAGAGAACTAACGCGGGCGTCGTGATCGACCCACCTGGTCGTCGCCTTAGTCGCCTGCCGAACCGGACGAGCCGCTTTAGCCGAACCGCCGAAATCTTGGATCGACGTGAACGCCTTCCTGCGGCTTGATGATCTCGCCACCAAACGGAAAGATCATCTCGATCTGATCGGCGTGCGCTCGCTTCCGACCTGCCGGCCGCTTGCGCTCCGGCTGTGGCAGTGGCGGAAGCGTCGGCATGTGCCCAGCAATAATGTCCGAGACCGATACGACCTGCAGACGGGGCAAGCGGCCGTGCGCTGATTTGCGGACAAATCCCGCACTCGCCGCTTCTGACAACATTGACGAAGTTGGCTTTGCAAGGGTGACCATGACACCCATCTCGGCCTCTTCTCGCTCGATGACACCCCGGAGGTCGCGCACCATCTGCACTCCGATGTGCTCACCGCCCTTCACTGACGCAATGATGCGACCAACGCCGTAGGGGCCGTTATGAAAGTAGATGTTGCCGTCGATTCCACGGTCCGCGCCCTTCTTATCCTCTCGGTAGGTCTGAGATCCGAGTTTCCAGGCCGCCCACCACTGAAACTGATACTTGTCGCGTCGCGCCAGCTCACGCGCGCCGGCCATGTCCGTCGGTCTGCCGTACACTGAATAGTCGACCGTTGGGTATTTTGCCTTGAGCCGGCCTTCGATCAGAGTCATTGCATAGTGAGCGACGTCGATGCCGATCCAGTGGCGGCCGTTTTTCTGAGCACTCTCAAGACTAGTTCCGCAACCACAGAACGGGTCCAACACTACGTCGCCTGGCTTGGACGAGGCCTGTATGATTCGATCGAGCAGCGCGAGGGGCTTTTGAGTTGGGTAGCCCAAACGCTCACTCGCTTGCGAGTTCAAGGCGGCAATATCGAATACGCAGTCTTGGATCGGATTTCCTTCGCCAGGTCGCTGCTTGATCCGCGGGAAGCTTTCGCCACCGGACCTGGATTTCGGCCAGTAAAGCTGTCCCTTCGCCTCGAGCGCGGTTAGCTTTTCCTGGGGCGACATTTCTGAAAAATGTGAGATGCCTACCCCAGCGGCCTCCGGAATGGCCCAGTGACGTCCTTTCTCCGTCGGGCTGTGACCGCGCCAGGGCTCTCCAGAACTCCCTTTTCGCGTGCCTGCACCGGTTGCACTTACATCTTGAAAGGATCCCCGCTTGTCATGCTGACGATACTTCTCAGCGAGATAATTAGGCTCGTACGGTTGGAAAATACGATTCCACTGCAAATTGTCACTGCCGGAATAAAACAGAAGGGTGTCGTGCACCGGCGCCCACCGTTTCGCGCTGCCGTGCGCGCCAGTTCGCTTCCAGATTATTTCGTTCTGAAAGTTGGAATGGCCGAAAACGGCGTCCAGCACCAGTTTAAGATAGTGGCTCGCTGTCGGATCGCAGTGCAGATATAATGAACCGTTGGGCTTAAGCACTCGCCGAAGTTCGGTAAGCCGCGCTGCCATCATTACGATGTAGGCCATCATCGCATTTTCGCCGAGCCATTTCTTGAGGCTTGACACTACCAGGGCGACATCGCCATTCGCATCGATCACGTCGGCATAGGCGTCCCTGGCCGCCTCCGCCCATTCCCACGAGTCACGAAACGCTTCCACCTGCGCGTCGGACTCCTGCCCAGTGGGCGACCGGAAGAGCACGTTATAGTTGGCATCTGAGTTGAAGGGCGGGTCAAGATAGATCAGATCGACCGACTCGTCTTTTACGTGATCCCGCAAGACCGTCAGATTATCGCCGAAAAACAGCTTGTTCATAATCAGCCCCACGAAAGGGCCGATCCTCCCGTAAAGGGCGAGCGTTCGTTAGAGAACAAACAGTGATAGCGTTACGATTTTCGTAAAAGAGGTTAATGCGCCCGTGTGGTGGGTGCTCGATGCCCATCCCGATACGCGCCGCTGTGTGCAATTGACTATCTATTTTTGAGGAACCGGCGCCTAGTGGTACCATCACCGGCCCATCACGGCGTTTATCGGTGACTGAGAGCCCCGTGCTCCCGCCAAATACGCGGAGCCATCTATGGTCAAGCTCACCTCTTCCCTCACGGAACGCCTGACTCAATTAGCGAGCACCGCTCGCACGCGGGCAGAGTCGACACCTCCGGGGCCCAAACGGGAAGCTTTATTGAAGGCCGCGCAGCTGAGTGAGAACGCCCTCCATATTCAGCAATGGCTGAGCTCCACGGGCTTGCGCAAGCCAACGTAGGTATATCTCATCGATGCGCCGCCGTGGTCTTGAGAACAGATGGCATTTCGCGCGCCGTCTTCCGCAAGCAATAGCGGCTTCTCTCTGAGGCGATTCGGCGCGATGATGGGTGGTGTCCCCAATTCAAAATGTCGCCGTGTTAGATCACGGTAACCGCGGGTCGCTCGCCAGCCCCGCCGGCGCACTGACCCTGTCGTTTTTGGCAGGTGCGGGCCGTCCTGACATGTGGGCATGATCGCGGCTAAACCACGAGGGCCCGCGCTTATGCGACGTTACTACTTCCCGATTTTCCACAAAGGCGAGACCCAGGCAGACGATGTGGGGGAGCTATTTCGCTCGGCTGAAGTAGCCGCCCAATACGGCGCCCGTGTCGCCCGGGATATAGCCAGCGATCCCGCATATGACCGTAATGCGGGCACGCTCGTAATCGTGGTTGATGGCACCGGCGCCGAGGTGGCGCGGCATAGGGTTGCTAGTTTTGCAACCGCTGTCTAGCGCGAGGCGTCGAGCGTTGCCGTCAACGAAGGAGATGCGAGGAGGGCGCGCGATGAGCGACTACAGCGAGAGCCACTCTCAAGTCAGCTTCCCTCCCAACATTCTGAAAAGAAGCGAGTGAGCGCGCTGGACTGGCTACTGGCCTGAACTCTTGCCCGGAGAAGGTCAGCGGCGGCACCGCCTCGGCCGGCCTTCGGAAGAATCTGAAAACGTCAATAGCTCTGCCCCGCTCTCCTCTAAGAACATCGTGCTTTGCGAGCTGCCAAAAATCCATCGATGATAAGCTTAGAAAAAGGAGCTGACCATCATGAACAAGTTGCTCACCAAGGATCGTGCGAAGTTCGTCGCGGGCGTGACCGGCTGCATTCTTTCCGCGGGGACAACTCTTTTCGCGGCTCCGCACAGTGCAGCGAGCGCGATTATTATTGCTGCCGGCGCCAGCCTCGCAATCGCGGTCCTGGGTATTCATTCCGCATGGGAGGAGCGACATGACTGGACTCTTTGGCAGGACCCAGCCTGCTAGAGATCAGTCGGGACGGCGCCTCAGAAGACAGTCTGAGCACCATTGATTCCGAATGAAGGGCCGCCAGCGTGGACCGGCGGGCCTCCACCTCGGTCTTGTCAGTTCACGCCCAGAGGCCCTCCGAGACAATCTCGACACGCGACATGGTCCCGTCGAGGTAAGCTGGCGCGTCGAGAGGCAGCGGCGTACGAATGTCGCCGTAGGTCTTGAAGGGGTTTTCGCGATTGTGCGCCGTCACCATGGCCTTGACGCACGCCGGCACGCCAGCGCGATTTACGCGGCGCTCGCTTAGTTCAAGAAACGTGTTGTTCACAATGTCGTCGCGCGCGCTCCGCGAAAGATATCGAGGAGTGAGGCTGTACAGCCATTCGACATCGCCAGCCCGAGGAATGTAGACCTCAATCTCACTGCTCGGCCTCGGCGTGTCGACCTCCGGCAACTTGATGATCACGGGGGTGATGCGCACGACAGCTTGGCTGCTCGTTAGTGTGTTGCGCGCTTGCTGTGTCCTGGCGTACTGATACTGGAGCTGCGCAATTTCTGGGTGCTCGATCTTCAATCGTCGCAGGGTCGGCATCGAGACAATCGACTTACGATTGCCTGCGCGACTGGTTATATCCGTCCCTGACATTCCGGTGATGAACGCGCGCTTGATCTCCTCGATCTTCGCTGGCGTGACCTCGATGCCGCGCCTGATAGTTTCGTGATTGCAGGAGCGGCAATAACGTCTGCCGCGTCTGTCCGTAATCAGGGTTTCCGCAAGTACGTGTCCGCGCCGGCAATGCGTTGATGTCTCCGTGTAGATTTTCTTGCCCTTGCGATTGTTCGCCAGCTTCCGGTTGTGTTCAACTAGGCCCAACGCCTTTGCAGCCCACTCAGGATTCAGCTCGCAATGCTTCTTAAAGGCTTCAGCCGAGCAGATCGGAGTGCCATTGGCGCCTCCAACGATCATGCGAAGGGAATCGCCTCTTTCCAGGCGCGTCATAAAAGCGTTGGCCTCATTAGCGTTCATCGTGAACACGGCTTCGCCGGAAATTAAAAGCTGGAGGCAAGGATTACATACTCGCGGAGCCTTGGTTCCGGCTCGGAAGCTCGACAAGGGCAAGTCTTGCTCGCATCGACGACACTGTTTCATCACGACGTCTCCATTTGGCGCGGAATGCGCCTCCCGGAGCCGAATCCTGAATCGCGGCGGTGCGTGGACCAGTTTAGCCATCAGGAGTTCTCATTCATCGCGGATGGGATTTGAGTCGGCCAGGCGCGAGCCGACCGCAGGCCCGCCGGCATGAGCCGGCGGGCTCGGCAGCACTAGCCGATTTCCGCAACGCCGTTGACGATATCGGTTACCAGCCGATCGTAATCCGTCATCTCGGCGTACTCCGCTTCGCCCGTTTCCTCAAAGAACCACTTGATCGCCATGCGGGCCTTAGCTCGAATGCCGGCCGGCGTGAGCGCGGGAGTTTTGATCACCAATTCCTGAAGGGGAAGGACCTGCTTGAAATAGATTTCATTTAACCGATCCTCGACTTCATGGAAGCCAATCTGATCCTTGATGGCATCGACCCGCGCCGTGTAGGCGTCCAGAGAAGTGACGGCCTCGTTTAGGCGTTGTTGCCGCCTCTCATCGGGCGTGCTTTCGAACAAATGAAGATACTCATCCTTTGGGCGAGCATTTGCGTCGTCCCAGGATCCTGTAGGCGCGCACTGGTCAGGGCCAATGTAGGTCCAGTTCAGCTGCGGAACATCGCGTTTCCGTCTCAGGTCGAACGGGCAATAGAAGTTCTTTTCGCCTCGCCCAACATGGTCGACGTTCAGCCAATCGTTGGGACGCCATCGTAACGCTTCCGGCTTCTCGGGCCGAAGCTGGATGAATTGCCCGTAGACCTCATCCCAACGCGCTTGGGCCGCATCGTAGGCCGGCTTCAATTCTTGCAACCGCGTCACTGCGTCAAGAATAGCGCTATCAGCTTCAACCGCCGCCAAAGCTGGGCTGGCAGCTGCGATTGCCGTTGCACTTACCATCATATTCATGACTGATCTCCTGCTGATCTGTACCCCTGGCTCCTGAATGTTTGAGCCGGAGGATGGTTCTGAGCCGGCTTGTCCCAGCTGACATGCGTCGAGCCCGCTTTCCAGAAGTGAGAAAGATGTCGAAAATTGTCGGGCGCCTAGGGCGCCATCCGTTACCGCATTGCTCATGTGTCTTCTCGAGTTTGTGGATTGATATTGGCTGAGCACCGCCCGGGCTCAGTTGGTCGCGAAGGACGAGGCAAACTATGGTTGCTTCACCTCCTTCCGGGCTTGCCAACCGAACAGTTGGGGCCAAAGGGGGTCGAAGTGTTCGCAGAGTGCTTCAAAGGCAGCACGGGCTGCGCTCTCGACCAACTCGATATGCAGGCGCGGCCAAACAGCCGTTGCCTGCACCTGCGGCGTCCAATGGCTCGAGCTGTAGCCTTCGCGGGCCCCCTCGATCGTTTCGTGGAAGTAGCCCTCGCACTGTCCTACCGTGCCGAACCTCAGAGCAAGCATGCCGATTTCGCGCTGCTGCTCGAGTGACAACCGATCCCACGCCTTGCCGGCATCAAACGCGGCGAGCTCGTGAAATGTGGGCAAGCGATCCGAAGGGGGAATTTCTGCTTCGGACTGCGCGATTTCTTCGAAAGCCGAGCCGCCCCGACGCACACCGATGATGGTCCTCGCGTTCCAGATAGCCGCGCGCTTGCGCTCGCCCTTCTGCAGAAGGACGTCGACCATGCCGCGGGGGGTCTTGGCGCCAGCGCTGACGCTAAGCACGACTTCCCCGGAGCCGGTCAGGTCACCGCGCAGAAGATGGCGCGCGGGGACTTTGACGATGGTGCTTTGGTTGCAGGATGCGAGCACGGTCCGACTCCTCATGCCCAACGCTGAGCGGGAAGATCGAAAGCCGGAGCCATGCCAGTGCGAGCGACGCGAGCCTCAGCGAAGCCGCTGCGCATCTGGAGCGCGAGGTAATACCGATAGGGGCGGTTGACGTGATGGGCCCGCCCTCGGCAGGCGAGTTCGTCGGCATAGTCCGCCTTTGCTCGGGCATGGGCTTCGATCATGATTTTGGATCGAATCGCGAGGTGGAGGGAGCGCGGCTTGGTGTTGACGGAAACCTCACGGCGGACCATCGCCGGGGTGCGGTTGAACTGCTCGGCCTGTTGATTGGGGAGAAATGGTGAGGACATAGCTCCGCCGTTCACCGAGAAGGTGGCTTTGCTCATCGGGGTTGCTCTCGCAGTGGCTATTTGATAGAAATTCTATTAACACGCTCTGACGCAGCAATCAATAGAAATTCTATCAATGGAGCTCGAATGTTTTCAGTCCGTCAGATGAAGGCCGCGCGCGCGCTGCTCGCATGGTCACAGGGCGACCTGGCCGACGCCTCAGGCGTGTCTGAGCCAACCATCGCTAGGCTTGAGTCGGAGGATAGCGAACAGGTGGGCGGTCGGGCGGAGACAAGCGCGAAACTTAAGGCCGCTCTAGAGAAGGCTGGCGTCGAGTTCATCCCAGAGAACGGCGGAGGCGCTGGGGTGAGGATGAAGAAGAGAAAGCGCTGATTTTTTATTCAGAAGTACCCCCCCAATTTGGGGCCCCACCCCGCACACTTGCGAGCGACAAAAGGGGTCTTTCGACAGGGGCGGGCAAGCCGAAAATGCCCCCGAACTTACGCACTCCATAAAAGCAGCGATTACTTATTCCGAAAAAGCAGTTTGGGCCTGATTCCAAAGGGCAAAAAAATGATCGCGAAAATCAAAATAAATCGAATTTTCGGACTCCTACTGGCTGCTTGGATGCTGGCCAGCTTTCCACCGTCGGCTGAAGCTCAGATGGTGAGCGTTGATGGCAACATGCTTCTGAGCATGTGCAATGCAAACATCAATCAAGAGCGGACCGGCGACTGGGCCATGAAAGGGGGGACATGCTTGGGATACCTGACCTCGATCGTAAACATCCAAATGTCAGGCGCCTCGATTGGCGGCCGTAAGTCGTGCATTCCCGCCAACGCCGACATGAACCAGATAGTTGACGTGTTCAGGGCATACATGCGGGGTCATCCCGAGCGGCGGAATCTTTTGGCGGCAAATCTTGCAGCTGAAGCATTCGGGGCCGCCTTCCCCTGCCACCAGTAATCCCCCGGAAATCGGTTTTGCATTGCAAGGCCGAGCGTCCGTGCCTTGATCACACTGCAGGGCTCGCTTGCTATCGACCTGCCGCCGGAGGAACATGTTCGCGCGGAACTCGGAAGGCCCTGGTCTCATCAACCGGATCCCCGACCGAGCCATCCGCGATCCTGTGGCCCGGCCCGATAACGCTGGTCGTCTCAAACACGCTGGCGAGAGGATAACTGGGGATGACGCAGGCCGCTAGAGGCGGTTCTAGAACGCCGATGGCGGGCCGATGCACCTATGAACGACGGTGAAATCGTTCGATGGGAGCTGTAACCGCAACCCTTGGGTCTGCGGCGCGCTGCGGCCCGGAGGTATTGAGATGCGAAAGCAACTCATCGTCCGGTGTCACGTAACTGTGGATGTCGCCGCCTGCATTCGTGCAGTCGCGGTCCTCATCTATCTGCTGGCGTGATGTCGCGGGGGCCAGGCTTGTCCTGGTCCCCCGCTTCGCGCGTACTAGGCCGGCTCGAGCCCGCCATTGAATCGCATAAAGCGGGCCATCACAGCCGCTGCCTCTTCCGAAGCAAATTTCGCCAGAACAGATGCCGGCTTCATAGGGTGCCTGGAGTCTACTTTGACCAAGTAGAGACCAAACCCGTCAAAAGCTGGATTTTCGGCCATCGCGGCTTCCGCCTCGACTGTGGTAATCTCACAGATGCAGAGGCTTTCCTGATTCGATAAGGCGGTCACGGCTTGAATGGTCATGGCTGCGATCCCCTTTTTTTAAGGCCGAATCACTATGCTTAACACACCTTCCATTTCTGTAAATAAGCTCGCTGAATACATTGTCAGCCGAGGTGCTCGGCAGCGCCAGATACTCAAGGACCGGAAGTATCCCGATGAGGATTTCAATTTGGGCATGTATCACCGAGAAGCAGCAGAAGCTGTCTCACAATATCTAGCCGGTGGCGCGGTCGATCCATCTCCCATCACGGCAAGACTCTCATCCCTTGCGCAGGCCGCGCCCGACAAGATTGGGACCGCGCGGCGAGTGAACGCCAACATCGATGCGTTGGAGCGCTTTCTAGAGATGCTAGACGATGTCGATCTACTCGGCGCCGCGCCAACCTTGGGGAGCAATAATTCTCCAAAATTGCCCTTTCACAATGTGCAAATTAGCGTGCGACCGGAGATCATTTTGCGTGGTGTTGGCCCAAAAAACCAGAAGTGCGTCGGTGCAATCAAGTTCCATTTCTCGAAGACAAGACCGATGGATGACGAGGTGGCTGGGTATGTTTCTGCAGTAGTGCAGGAGTACAGCAAGCTTCACCTGGTAGACCACGACGAAATCGTGCATCCGAGCTATTGCCAGGTCATCGATGTCGCGTCGGGGAAAATCTTCGCTGGAGTCAAGGCGACGGCAAAGAGAATGAAGGACGTGGCGGCGGAGTGTCAGAACATCGCCGCTCTGTGGCCTTCGATTTAGCCGCGGATGATGGGGACGCCCTTCAGTGGAACGACCCTTCGGGGTATCTGCAATGCTGGGCCTGCCATTCCTCTACAGTGAGAGGGTGGCGCCTACCTCCATCGTAGAGCACCGCGTGACCTCTGAAGGCAACGTGAGCGAGACCGGCCTCCAACCACTGTTCGACTGTCTCCATGCGCAGCGGGAGATCGGTCTCCGGTATCGGGCAGATAGCGACGACGACGTCAGGGATGCCCTGACTTCCCCGGCTATCCTCGAGCTTTTCGATTCTCTGCCTAAGCCCCCGAGTCATAGATCGGCCCTCAGACCGGCGGCAACGGCCGCAGCACGCTGTTGGGGACTGGCTTGGGTACTCCGCCGCTGATGCAGGTTGAGTTCCTGCAGCGCTTCATGGTCGCCTGCCACGGCCCGATCGGTGAGGCATTTCCGGCGTCCATAGGATAACGCCGGCGGACCGGGGCGATGACGCTGCTCAAGCTTGGCGACGCGATCCTGAAAATTTGCCATACCGCGCGTCAATGGAGGGGTCTCCAGCCGGTGAGCGAAAGAAAACCATCGCGCGGGCCGACTTTCCCCGCCGCGACCAGTTCGGCAATCTGCCGGTCACTGTCGGCACGATCAGCGGCCTTGATGAAATGCACCACTCGATCACCGACAGACTTACGTCGCTCCAGCAGTGCAATGCGCTTTCCGATGGCTCCTCGCGTCATGTTGCCACTCCGAAAACCATCTGCAGCAGATCGCTGTCGGGCAACTCGCGCATCCGGCGCGACGAAACCGCAGGGGTCTGCGCGAATCCAGGATCACGCGGGCAGGCGCCTTCTACTTCGCGGCCGAGGGACCGCAAGAGATATTCGTTTTCGACGGCGCCGAGTTCCGATGACAGCCGATTGTTATACCATCGTGGCTCAGGTAGCGGGTCGTCGCCGAACCATTCGGCGCAGATAACCCGATCGCCGGACGCAAACCTCGCACCGCTGGTAGCTGTCTTCACGTCGGCATCGGGCCGACGCCAAACCAGCAGCAATTCGTCAGGTCGCCGCCGACTGGCTTCCAGCTTAACGATCCGGTTTTCGATGTTGCGCGCGATCATTGCGAGGTCATCCTTTCCAAGCGTTCCAGCCGCTCGGCCAGTTCGGCGGTCTCAAACGCCTTTACATAACTGTCGATCAGTTTGCCGATCTCGGCAGCGTCGGATGGGGTGATTTCGCCCGACGCGACCGCAGCGAGGACAGCGGAGACGACGGCTGCCGCATCTTGGGCGCTCTTGATCTCGGGCAGCGTGAACGTCACGGGCCTGTCCTTGCGAGGGGGCAGGATGCGATCCAGGCAGAGGCGCAGTGCGGCCATGTCCCCCGCCAAGGCTAGATCGATTGCCTTTTGCGTGAGGGCGGTAGCCTGACCGTGCAAGAGGGTTTCCAGCGCCAATGTCGTGGCATTCCGCGACCCCCGCGGGCGACCGCTCGGATTGCCGGATTGACCCTTCTGAAACGGGCGACCGCGCTGTTTTTCGATTGTTTTATCAGTGCCAGACATCTCGGAAATCTTCGTAAGCTAGTTCGCGGCCATGATGATCCAGTTGGCCCCATCACTTTGGAGCCTGGCCCACTTCCCGGCCGTATTCGTCAGAAGGGCCGTGCCCGCCGCACCTCCAGCGAGAGGCAAAACGTTGGACGAGGCGCTGTTAACGGTCTGAGCCGCGACGCTCTTCACATACAGCCAGCGCCCTGGGTAGGACGCAGGATTGGGCAGCGTCGCCGTAAATGTGCCCGAAGCGTTGAAGATGACGGAGCTATCCGTCGCGCCTACATTCCCCGATGTTCCGGTTAACGTCCTGGGCGAACTGGAAATAAAAACAGTTGATATGAGGGAAACCATATCGAGGCTGAAAGTAAATGCGCTCCCGATTTTCGAGAGAAGCAATGGCGCCTGAACTTGAACCAGCGCGGGAAAGTTCGTCCGTGTCTTCAGCTTGAGTGCCATCGATCAAACCCCCTCGAGCACGACAATCGTGCCGTCCATCAAATCCACCACGACACCATCGATCGTCACCTTGATCCCGAAGCGGTGCGTGCCGGCGAACAGGTTTTGCAAGTCGGTGGCTTCGAACCGCCATTGAAAGCCGGGCCCAGGGAGGGTGACTTTCCCATTGTCGATCGTCGCCGTCACGAGGGAAGAACAGTCGTCCATAATCGAGACGCGAATGTCGAGCGGATCCACAGTCGTGAGATCTGTGACGGTTCCGTCGGCCTCGTCGACAATCTCCATTACATCGCTGAGCCAAGTTGCCTTATTCGAGATTACGGCGATTTGACCGGTGTACATTTACGCCGCTCCCGTGAACTGCCGCGGGTCCACGCCGTCCGCCTTAAGCCGCACGATAACCGACTGGCGCAGGTATTCAGATTTCGATTGGCACTTTCGTCGAGCCGCGGCGTCGATCGCCTCTGACAAGCCAACCGGCGCACGAAACTGCACCAGTTGCTCAAACTTGAAGGGTTCGTCCATCTCTCGTCCTCATGCGATCTGCACGAGGTTGTAAGTACGACTGGGGGACCGGCCCCGCCATATCAACGTTGCGGATCTTGCGGCAGTTGATGGGACTGCGAGATCTGCACGCTGAATGCATGAAACCCCGGGCAACTCAGTCGCCCGGGGCATTTCACCGTTCACTTGTGCTACTTAGTCGTCGAGCCGGTAACAACTGGGCCAGACCCAGGAATAACCGTATCGGCGATGACCCCCGCCGCTACCGGGGCAGCTTTGTCTAGTGGTTTGCCGATGCGCTCGTGCACCTTGTCAGCCTCTCTCGCGGCGTGTGAGCCAAAGATCGGCTTGATAAAGGTATCGGCCAGAAATCCGCCGGCATGAGCGGTAGAAACTCCCGAGATAGCAAGCGCTCCCACAAGAGCCGCGGCCTTCAAACGTTGCTTCGTCATCAGCTTTCTCCTTTCGAGATGATCCCCCGGGAATGGGTTGAAATCCGGAGGCGTGATGACGATCATTTCAGCTCGGCTCTTGCCTGTCCTTCGATGGACAAATGTCAACAATTTGCATTGTCGCGGCTAACGGTTGCCCCCATCCGAGTGTCCTGCCATCGCGATGGCGAACTTGATCGTCATTGCGGTCAGATCGATGCGGACCGGCGCAACCGAAAGCGCAATGACAAGACCAAAAACGGCTGATGCTATTTTGAGCTGACGCATCAATTGAGCCCTCACTCGTAGATCTTGATGATGTTGTAGTAGGCCGCCTTGGCATCATCCGGGAAAAATTCGATGCCGGCGGTTTTATCAAACGGGTTCGCTTCCTGAGCCGCCACCACGTCTGGAATGATACGTCGCAGCGCCAACATCTTCCTTACGCGGGCGGCCTGCTCGACGTCGAAGTAGTACTTTAGCTCCTTTCCGACTTGGCGCTCGGAAATCATCTCTAAGTCGGTCGCGCGCTTGATTGCCCTCTGCGCGGTCGGCTTGGAGCACTCGATTGTCAGGCGGACGCGGTCGTTGAGGTCACCGGCATTAGGCGGTCCGTGATCTTTGGCCTCCGAGTGGATCAACATCTCGACTACTGCCATGAGCTTAGTTGGCACCTTGAATCCGTACAGGTGGTGATAGATCGTTTCTCGCAGTGCGATGGGATTGTTGGCCGTGATGGAATCCCGTCGCTGCATCAGGGTCGCGGCCTGACGGTCGGTGTATGGCCCATCGGGCGAAAAACTTCGCTTTTGCCCAGGTTCTCCAAAGGATCTGCCATCGCGAGACATTCCGTTCTCCCATAGAATGTGTTTGGACTGCTATTGGGGTTCGGGAATTGTGGCAATTTGTGGCGAGGACAACTCTTTGTCTCGTGCCATGGACCATTGAAATTCCAACTGCGGACAACCACCGCACCGAGGTCTGCTCGGCGAACGAAGGCGTATAGCCAAATTAGCCGCCGCCCTTATGCGGTGTTAAGCACGGGAACGCCTAATCGTTCAAAGTAGACCCGGACCAACGAGTATGAACGGTCTCCGTTGCGGTAGGCGGCGAGGGCCTTCCGATCATCATCAAGAAACATCGCAAGCGCGACCTTGCTCACCACCCAGACGCCTCCGCCAACTCTCCTGCCAAGCCCGTGCTGCACGCACCAATTGCGTAGGGTGGTCTCCGACTTACCAGCTCGAGCCGCCGCCTCTTTCAGGGATATGCCCTCGCGCGGATCGTAGGGCGTGAGAACCTTCCAACGAGAATCCTCAGGCGCCCTCATGTTCAACCTTTCTCAGCAGCGTCGCCAAAGGACCAGCCGAGGCGCCCGCCCGCGCCAAGGCGTGTTGGATGGTCTCAACCGGACAACCATGCTGGAGGGCCAAGGACGCGACAATTGCCGCGTCCTGAGCGTTGGTTTCGGCAGCCGTGCCGACCTTCGTCCCGTTGATGAAGACTTCTGCGATCCGGCCGTCCTCGAACCGGCCAATGCCGCCGGTATAGGACTGGCCGTCGCATTCGAACCGGAAGAGCCAATGGGCTCTTCGGTCCTTCAGCCGGGTTCGGAGGCCCATCATCGCGCACCTCCGACATCTCCATGGGCGCCCAGATTGTCCATAGGCGCCCCTGTCTGGGAGGGGGCGCCCATGGGGTTTTTGGGCGCCCATGGTGCGTCCGGGAGCTCGAGCACATAGTGGGAGCCGGGGCCGAAGCCGGCTCGGCTGGACCTGACGCCCAGCTCGGTTCGCGCGTCGCGGAAGGCCTTGCTCTTGCTGAGCCGCTTGTCGTCCTCCAGCAGAGCCGCCGCTCGAGCCTGGCGCTCGACCTCCAAAACGTCCACCGGACCAGCCGACAAGATGTCCCGGAGGAACTGCGTGACCTCTTCCTTTCCGCCACCCGACTGGCCCTTCTTGGCCCCCCGGTTCTCGGATGCAGACAGCGCCTCATCGATCGACTCGCTGACATGGTCGCCCTCAAACATGACGTTGCTCGACATGACATCGTCCCCGACCAGGCGCTGCTCGAGCCGGAAGGCCAATCCCTTGCACTTCTTCCCGAGATTGTTCTTGGCCTGGAGCAAGAACCGGCGCTCGTCGTCCTCCGGATCCTCGATCACCGCGAAGGCAGCCCGAGCCGCAGCCACGAACGCGATGGACCCGGCGAAGCGGTTCAAGGCGCTTTGGTTGCCACCGCCGCCGCCCTTGTTCAGATGCGTCACCGCGACCACGGCGATCCGGAGACGGTTGGCCATATCTGCCAGCGGCTCCAGGACTTCGCGCGTCTCCACGTTTCCGTTGCCGTCGCTGCCCCCCATGTACGCCGAGATGGGGTCAACGATGATGAGCCGGACCGTACCGATTTTCCTCGCCATATCTTCCAGCAGATCGACGTCCGTCTTCAGGCTGAATGTCTTCCGTCCCGTCCCATCGGGTTTGGTAGCGGCAGACACGATGTGAACGCGCTCGCGGTCGGCTCCCGCCGCCATGAGGCGCGGGATGATGGTGTCCTGCACGCCATCCTCCGCAGACATGAAGATGACGTCGCCCGGAAGCGTCGATCCCTCGCCACACGGCCAGTGACCACCGTTCGAGACAACGGCCGACATGAACGCGGTCAACTGGCTCTTGCCGAGGCCCGGGGGACCGCCCAGCAGCACCAGCTTGCCCTCCGGGATGCGGCCCGGCCAAACCCAGACCAATTTCTCGGGCTCGAGCTCGCTGGCGCGATGCGCAATCAACCGGCGCTTTGACGGCTTCGAACCGGACGGCGCTTGCTCTGGTTTCTTAGCCTCGCTGGACACCCTTTCCGCACACTTGCCGATCAGATCCTCGATCTCGCGTCGATCACGACCAAAGTACCCATGGGCGAGCGCGATTTCATACAGCCGATCGACCATTACGTTTTTGGGCACCCACTGGCTCGCCACGGCATCGGCCAGCGTTGCTGCCCCCTCCGTGAAAACGGCGAGCTTGGCATCCTGAGACGCCAATGCGACGCTGCGCTTTACCTCGCGCAAGATTTTCGCGGCCGTGGGGCCATATTGCCGCTCATCACTGCGGTCCTTATCGGCTGCCTCGTCTCCGCGAAAGTGAGGGTTGTCAGACGACTGGGCGTTCGCTGACAGCGCCTCGGCGCGGCGCTTCAACTCGTCGGCCGTCAGGGGCGCGCGTGATTGATGAAAGTTCATTACGCGGCCTCCGCAACAACGGTGACGGGGGTTTCGAGTCGATATCGGCCATGCGTCCCGGGGAACGGCCCCCGGTGCGGTTCGTACTCGGTCGTGATGGTCAACCCAGCGCGACGCAGTTTGAAGATGTAGTGCGACCAGCGAGGCGCCGGGTGGTCGATCGTGGTGACACCAGCGGAACCCGCTTCAATCAAGCGCCGCAGAGTCCATGCCTCGCGACCGGTGAACGTCAGACTTGCCCCGCTTGGCATTCGGATGGTGATGCTGCTCACTGCTCCACCCCCGATCCGATGCCGGCCAGGTTCGCGATCAGATCGGCGACTGCCGGATTGACGCGGTATCGGCGTGCGACGAAGCTTCCAGCCCGCGTGGCCGGATGCACCACGACAACACGCCAGCTGAACAAGGGCAGTTCGGAAACTGATTGTGCTTTGAGATGTCGTTTGCTACAGGTTTTCAAGTTCAAGACTCCTAGAGAGCCCGGTGCGCACGATCTGATCCGCCAAGATGTGGATCGTGCAGCCGGGTTTTCGTTTCGGGATGATGGTTAGGCAACGCGACGGACTTCAGAAGTCGATCGCACCAGTGGGCCGATCTTCTTCTGCGCCCATGCGTCAAGGCCCGAGACCGGGTAGAGCGGAAAGCGCCCGGCCAGTCGGAACGGAGGGCCTTCAGAGCTTACGCAGGCCAATTTCGCGAGCGTCTTGGGCGAGCAAGGCACGTTGTATGTCTCGACAACGTACTTCGCAGCCTGCGCCCGGCGCAGCAGCCGTTCCGGTTTTTCGTCAGGTTCAGTCATTTGCGCTCCATTATGAGGGTGACCAATCCACCCGCTGCAACTCGGCGCAAAATGCAAAAATCTTGGGAAATCTGGTACTTCTGAGATTCCCGAATTGGCCAGTTCGGAACGGTCAATTTCCCGGACTGGCCAGTTCAGACTAGCTGACCGGCTTTTTCTTCGCTTTGGGAAAGCGGGCCTTGATCAAAGGCCGCAACTCGTCGCCGAGAGTCTTCTCCGCAATCCCGTTAAGGCCAAGGTCTTTGAGCTTCTGGTTTACTTCCTTGAACATCGCTCCAGCAGCGCCCTTCGCGCTTCGCCTGGAGGAGCCATTCTTCTCGTCGGACGCAAAGGCGTCGTAGAGTTCTTTGACTAGCTTCTTTTTCAGATCGGCACGCTCTTGTTTGACAGCAGGGCCTTGGGCTCGCCCCTTGACACTCTTCCAGCCGACGGCCGCCAGTTCGTGCTCGCCCTTGCCCTCGAAGTGCATCCAATGCCATGCATCTGCGAACTGATACAGTGCACGCATGAGCTGCTGATTGCCATTTGCGAGACGATGCACGAAATCGGATGCGGCCAGAAAATTCGCTGCGATTGCCGCGGGCGATAGAAATCCTTGCTTAATGCCGATCTCGAACCACCACCGTTGGAACGTACTCCGATCGATACGGTTCTTTGCTTTTCTTGTCCGAACGGATTGAGTCGCTTTTTCGGCCTCGCCAGCAATTCCAAAGAAGTCCTTTTCGTTAGCCTGCTGTAGCCATGAGTTCGCCGCTTCGAATAGCGAGGCGTAGGTTTCTGCCTCTACGTGGCCGGTGTGATTGCCAGTTGAGAAGGTCTCATCGAAATCCGAGAACAGGAAAGTCGTGACGGCGTCGCGAACTCCCCGCGTCTCATAATACGTCACGCTTCCACTTTCTTTGTGCTCGCTTTCCGCTCGCTTATGCTCCATCTCGACGGGAGCATAGCCGCGTTTCCGCGCCCCGGTTTTCTTGGCCGCGCCGTGATAGTTGAAAGTCCGGTGCGACTTACTCGCATCTCGAAGAACTTGCCGAAATTTGGTTGATCGCAACCAAGATTCCGGGAGGTTCCCGGTTTCTTTCTTTGCCACTGGCCCCTCCGCATGGAGCATCCGCAATGTGACGACGCGGCGGCTGGTGCGGACCAGCTTTTCGGGAGCTACCCTAGCCGCGCCGATTGGTCAGGCCTTCCGGAGATGGACGACCTTGCTTTGTTTCTTCCCGCTCATGGCATCGTCGATATGCCGGGCGATCCGATCAGCAGCAGCCAAGAGCGCTGAGTCGATCTTGTGAATGTACCCTTCCGTGACGCTCGCCCTGGAGTGCCCGATCAGGGCCTTGATAGTCGGAATCGAATAACCGAGATCCTCCGCCGTCGAGCTGAAGGAATGCCGCAGGCCATGGCTAGTGATTCCGGGCACCTCCTTGGCGGAGACCTTCTTCAGCCAGCGGGTAAGCCCGGTGTGGTGCTTCGATTCGGTCGTGACGGCAGGGAAGACGTACTTCGATTTGGACTTGGCCATTGCGGATTTCAGGACCGCGACAACGGCCGGCCCCACCGGGCGGATGCTTTTGCCGGACTTGCTGTCCCCTAGACGAAGAGCCATCCCGACCGGATCGACCTCGGTCTTCAGAAGGCCCTCTATCTCGTCCAGGCGGCAACCCGTCATTGCGGACGCCCGGCTTGCGAGAACGCGCTGCCAATGTTCGCCGCCTGCCTCGGCCACGGCGAGACACTTTCCGAGACGACGATAGCCGGCATCGTCCAGACGCCATTCCCGGGTCTGATCCTTTGGCCGCCTGATGCCGTTGATCGGATTGTCCGCCCGGTAGCCTTCATCGACCGCGTAGGTGAATATCCCGCCAAGAAGACCCATTGTCCGGGCGGCGGTACCTTTTCCGCCCTTCACAATCGCCCTGCCCCGGGTTTTGGTCTTCACGTCCGCGGCGGACTTACCGGCCATGATATCCCGCTGGAGACCCTTGGCGTCTGTCGAGGTGAAGCCCTTCACGGTCTTCTTGCCCACGAGCTTGATGATGTGCCGCTCAATCCGCCCCTTGTCGCTGTACAGGGTCGTCTGGCTCTTTGTTTCCCCTCGTCGCGTCAGGATCAGACCGCGCTCGGCCTTGTCGAGGTATTCCCGGCAGAGTTCCTCGATGGTCATGGCGCCGCGGGCCAGCTTTTTGCTCTCGACCGGGTCTGAGCCCCTCACGACGTCCGCCAAGGCAAGCTTAGCGTCGCGGCGAGCTTCCTCTGGGGTCAGAACACCATACCGGCCTAGCGTCAGCCGACGACTCCGGGCGTTCGCATTTCGGTACTGGACCACGAACGACTTTGCGCCGCTCTTTTTCACGCGCACGCCGAAACCACGGAGCTCATCGTCCCAAAGGAAGATGTCCTTTCCGTCGGTTTCGGCGGCGTCGACGATGCGTTTGGTCAGTTTCGGCAATTTTCCCTCAGGTAAGCACCGGGTAAGCAGGCGCCGGAAATCGATGGAAATTCGGAGCAACGACCGTAGCCCCCAAATCAGGCTGATTTCAGCCTATATCTGGAAGCCATCAATTCCAAGGGATTTCAGGTAAGCAGGGGTAACTTCCCCACCTTTGCCCTCCGAAGGCAAAGGTCACACGTTCGAATCGTGTCGGGTGCGCCAGTCTCTTCCAGTCCGCGCTGGAGCCCCCACCCGAGTGGCCTTGTTACCGCCCGCGCTCAAGTCATCGCCGGCTCAGCGCAAGCTCAATTCAGCATCGAGATGATCGCCTGGACCTGGTCGGAAGCCGACGTGACCAGTCCGTCGTACGACGTCTGGCCGTGTGCGGCCGCCTTCAGGATGCATTCGGCTACGGCCGCTTTCAGACCGAAGACCGACTGATCGGGCGGCACGCTCGCCATCACGGCCTCCAGCGCCTGACGCATGGTTCGAATGAGTTCGGAGCTGTATTGCATGGACTGTCCTCCGGCGGCTCATATTAGAGCGCATGCCCATGCTTGCCACTCACAAGCCTGAGATTGCTTTTTGATGGACTGGTACATCCCGCAGCGGCGGCCAGCCTGTGTCGACCGCTGAATCACATCACCTCGCGCTTCTCATCGCTCAATTGTATCATCTTGCCATGAGCGAATCCGACACGGTGACCGGCGAGACCTCGCCCGTCCGCAAGATCATCCATATCGACATGGATGCCTTCTACGCGTCCGTGGAACAACGCGATCATCCGGAGCTGCGCGGAAAGCCGGTCGCGGTCGGAGGCTCCGCGGAACGTGGCGTCGTCGCCGCCGCCAGCTATGAGGCCCGCGAGTTCGGCGTTCGCTCCGCCATGCCGTCCGTGACGGCGAAGCGACAATGTCCCGATCTGATCTTCGTCAAGCCGCGCTTCGAGGTCTACAAGGCGATCTCCAGGCAGATCCGCGACATCTTCGCGGAGCATACCGCCATCATCGAGCCGTTGTCGCTCGACGAGGCCTATCTCGACGTGACCGAAAACCTGCAAGGCATTCCGCTGGCACGCGACATTGCACTCAAGATCCGCGAGAGGATCAAGGCCGAGACGGGTCTCAACGCGTCGGCCGGCATCTCCTACAACAAGTTCCTGGCCAAGCTCGCCTCCGATCATCGCAAGCCCAACGGTCAGTTCGTGATCTCACCGGAGATGGGACCCGCCTTCGTCGAGACGCTGCCCGTCGGCAAATTCCATGGGATAGGCCCGGCCACGGGCGCGAAGATGAACGCGCTCGGCATGTTCACCGGTCTCGATATTCGTCGTCAGACGCTGGAGTTCATGAATGCGAATTTCGGCAAGTCGGGCGCCTATTACTACTGGATCTCGCGCGGTGTCGACGAACGGCCGGTCCGGGCCAACCGGGTCCGCAAGTCCATCGGCGCGGAGACCACGTTCTCAAGCGATCTCACCGAATTCGACACGCTGGTCGCCGGGCTCAAGCCGCTCGTCGACAAGGTGTGGCGCCATTGCGAGGCGACGGGCAGCCGCGGCCGCACCGTCACCTTGAAGATCAAGTTTGCCGATTTCGAGATCATCACGCGCAGCAGGTCCGCTCTTTCGCCGGTTGCAGGCCGGGACGATCTTGAGCGGCTGGCTTGCGGTCTGCTCGAAGGCGAGATGCCGCTGCCGAAGAGCGTCAGGCTCCTAGGAGTCTCGCTGTCTTCCCTCCAGGCCGGGGACGATGCGGAGCCGCCGCAACTGACTCTCGGCATCTGAACCAAACTGACGGGCTTTCCGCGGACGCAGACAGCCACGTAGAGCGCGCTCGCCACGCGAATCTACGGTGGCGGGTTTTCAGACTCGCCACCAAAGGTCGATCCCTAGGCCCGATCAATGCCTCACGTGCTCGAACACGACGATCACGCCGGTCGGCTCGGGCTCGTGCGCCATCAGGCGTGTCAGCTCGGAATCGCCCCAATCGGCGAGGCTGACGACTTCGCCGCTCTGGCGCTCGGTGCCGGGGGGCGCCGTGGGCTCGACGACCTTCAGCCCTGTCTCATCGACGAAGAAAGTGTGTTCGCCGAACATGCTGTTGAGCTGCGGCATGGCGGGATGCTCGTCGGGCAGCACCTGAGCGCCGAGCTGGTTGACGGTCTGCTTCACCTGTTCGGATGTGAGCTTCATGAGCTGCTCCGTTTCTGTCACGTCGGTTTCATTGAGCTGAGCCAGACCGGGCGTTCCCTGCGCCGATGTTCGCCTGGCCTATCTCCCGAACAGGTGCTCCGCACAAATGTTCCCGAAAAATGCATTTCGTGATCACGGGTTGCGCCCTGCCGCGCTTGCGGCACGAGATCGCCACAGGACGCACATGATTCGGCATCCCAAGAGCCGAATTCCAAGAGCCGAATTCGCTACTCGCTTCTGTTCTCGCCGACGGACAGCGCGCAGATGCGTGACAGATATGTGTAGGACAGCCCGGTCTCCTCGGCCCAGGCGTTGAACTGCGCCTGTACCTTGGCGAGATCGCCCTTCGACTTGACCTCTTCGGCAATGTCGAGACCCGCATCGCGCAGGCACGCCACGACGTCCCTGGACGTCACAAAGCCGTCCCAGCCGACGAACCGCAGCAGCATCTGGCCGGTGTTGCCGCCCAAGCGGCTGCCGCGCTTGCTCAGGAGATCGAGCAGGCCGATCTGGTCGGATGGCGGCCACTTCGCCAGAAACCTGCCGAAGCTGCCGTGCTCTCTTGCGATCTCCTGGACGAAGGCCGCGTTGTCGCGCACTGACCTGATCTTGGCACCGTTGCGCACGATGCGCGCGTCGCGCAGCAGGCCCTCCCAATAATCCTCCGGCTGGAAGGTGAGCTTGGCCGGCTGGAAACGCAGGAAGGCCTCTTCAAACCCGTCCCATTTCGTCTCGATCACGCTCCAGGCAAAGCCCGCGCAAAACACACGCTTCGTCATCTCGGCGAGGATGCGATCGTCACCGCGTTTGGCGAGGCCCTTCAGGTCGGGCTTTTCGGGCATCAGCTTTTCCAGCGCCTTGGCCCCGCCCTTGCGTTTTTCGGCGCGCGCACGAATGGTCTTGAAGGAGGTCATGGGGAGACGAGCTGTTGGGGACACGAGCTGTTGAGGATACGCCACGACATCAGAATTCGATGATCCGGTCCAGCCCGGCGACGCTTCGATACTTGCAGCCGCGGATGCGCCGCAGCATACTGCCCGCGTTGAATTGGCGAGAGACGCGGCTGGTCTGCTTCTTGCGTTCAGATATTTTGCAATCCCGAGCATTCTTGACGTCTCACCCCTGGATTTCCAATGCGCTGTCTGGTCGTGGCCGACCTGCACTATTCGCTGCCTCAGCTCGACTGGCTCGTCAGCGCCGCTCCGCAATTCGACCTCGTGATCTTCGCCGGCGATGCGCTCGACATCGGCTCGATGGTGGATTTTCGCGCGCAGATCGTGGTGGTGAAGAAGTACCTCGCGCTGCTCGCAGCAAAGACCCGCGTGATCCTCTGCTCCGGCAATCACGATCTCGACGAGCGCAATGCGGAAGGCGAAAAGATCTCGCGCTGGATTTCGGAGGTGCGCGAGTTGGGCATTGCCTGCGACGGCGACGGCCTCACCGTCGGCGACACGCTGTTCACGGTGTGCCCATGGTGGGATGGGCCTCTAGTCAAGCAACGCCTCGTCGCGCAGCTCGGCGCGGCCGCGGCCGGCCGGCCACGGCGCTGGATCTGGATCCATCATGCGCCGCCGGCGGATTCACCGACGAGCTGGGGCGGCAAACGCTTCTTCGGCGACGTCGAGCTGGTGCAATGGATCATGCAGTATCAGCCCTCGATGGTGATCTCGGGGCATGTGCATCAATCGCCGTTCATTACCGATGGTTCGTGGTTCGACCGGCTCGGCCAGACCTGGGTGTTCAACGCGGGCCTGCAGCCGGACCGACCGCCAACGTATATCGTGCTGGACCTCGATGCGGACAGGGCGTTCTGGCTTGCGGCCGGCGAGGCGCAATGGATCGATCTTGGCGCGCCGCTGAATCGGCCCGCCGCTCCGATCGAGACGCCGCCCGACTGGCTCACATTCTTGGATCGGATTGCCGATCCGAGCCTGGCGAGACCTCGAGCGGCGGCAGGTTGATCATGCTCTGGAGCACCTCGCCGACCATGGCCAGATGCGTGCCGTGGCCGGCGTATTGCTGCTTGAGATCGGCGAGATAGGTGTTGGCGACATTGAGCCGCTGCGCCAGCATCTTGGCGATCAGGAGTGCCACGCCCGCCTCCTGCTTGAGGAACGAGGCGGCATCCTCGAATTCGTAGACGACGGAGTCAGAGCAGGCCCGTACGGTCGCAGTGTGCGGCTGCCCCAGCAGCACCGACATTTCGCCCAGCACCGCGCCGGGCTCGGCCACCGTGGCGACCACCATCTCGCCCTTGAGCACTTCGAGCTTGCCCTGCATCAGCACATAGAGATGACCGGTGGTGCCGCCCTCGGCCACGATAGTCGTGCCGGCCGCAACCTGCCGCTCCGTCCCACCGGTGCAATAATCCAGAACTGCACGCATCCGACCAAGCTCCCGTCGCAGGGAGATACTAGGGCACGATCGGCGTCGCGCGCTTGCTCAAATTTGTGGCAAGCCCCGCACCCGCGACAGATGCTTCGCAAGATGGACCGACTGCCAGTCTCCGAGACCAGTGTCCTCGAACCCTGCCTTTTTCGCAAGGCCGCGCATCTCCGCGTTCACACGCGCGGTCTCGGCCGCAATCATCTCGTGACCGAGATCGCTCGCGTGCTTCTCCATGGCTGTCATCATGCGGAGGCCGACGCCCTTGCGCTGAAAGACGTCGGCAACGGAGATGGCGAAATCACCATGCCGTGCAGCCACATCGTAGGCGTATCTGGTTTCGCCGATGATCGTGCCTTGCCCTTCCTGCCTGATCTCGGCGAGCAGGGTGAAATGACCGGGATGGCTAATCCTGGCGACGCATTCGGCCGCGACCATTGCAAAGTCCGCGCGCGCGCCCATGAAGCGCTTGTTGCGCGATGTCGTGGAGAGGCTCGTGAAATAGATCGAGAGGCCCTCGACATCGAACGCGCTGGCCGGCCTGATACAGACCGTGGCGTTCGCTTCGGCGGACTCGACAATGGCATCCAGCAATAAGCGTAACATGCGCGAGGCTCTCGGCAGGTTGCATCGAATGCACACCTAGCCGAGACCACGCGCTGACCGCTTGGACGGTGCTGCCAATCTTGCGGCCGAAAACGAACAGTTCGTTCCTCGGTGCCGAGCGTCACACGCGAGAGAGTGAAGGCACCTCCTCCGGCACGATCGCCTGCAGGCCGCCGAAGCGACGCTCGCGGCCGTGGAAGGAGGCCAGGGCCGCGGCGAGATCGCCCGCGTCGAATTCGGGCCACATCCGCTCGGTGAAGTGCAGCTCGGCATAGGCACCTTCCCAGAGCAGGAAGTCCGACAGCCGTTTCTCACCCGAGGTGCGGATGATGAGGTCGACGTCGCGCAAACCCGCCTCGCCGGTGACGAGCTGCGAAAACGCCTCGCGGGTGAGACTCGTCAGCGCCGCCGCCTTTGCCGCCGCGTTGAGGATGGCATCGCGCGCGGAATAGTCGACGGCGATGCGCAAATGAAGCGAGCTTCCGTGCGCGGTGGCATCTTCCGCATGCGAAATCGCATTGGCAATGCCGTCGGGCAAGCGGTCGCGACGGCCGATCACGGTGAGGCGAACGCCGTTCTTGACCAGGCTCTGCACCTCGTTGGCGAGATAGAAGCGCAGAAGCGTCATCAGCGCGGCGACCTCGGCCTTCGGCCTCCGCCAATTGTCGGTGGAGAAGGCGTAGAGCGTCAGCGTGCCGATGCCCTGCTTGGGCGCGGCTTCGACGATGCGGCGGATCGTCTCGACGCCGGCCTCATGGCCGCGCAGGCGCGACAGGCCGCGCCGCGTCGCCCATCTGCCGTTGCCGTCCATGATGATGCCGACGTGAAGCTTCTCGTTGCGGGGCACAAGGTCACTTTGCATTGCAAAGTCTCCGGTCAAAAAAGGGGGAGGATCAGGTCGAGACGATACCGAGGCGGCCGAGCGGTGCCGCTTCGCGGCCGGCAGCCTTGGCGGCGTCGCGCACCAGGCGTTCGAGCACGGCGAGATAGTCGAGGAAGCGGCGGCGGCCGGCCTTGGTCAGGCGGCAGGTCGTGTGCGGGCGATTGCCCTCATAGCCCTTGGTCACCTCGACGAGGCCGGCTTCCTGGAGCACGGCGAGATGCCGGCTGAGATTGCCGTCGGTGAGGCCGCAGAGCTGCTTGAGATCGGCGAACGCCAGACCCTTCGGATGCGCCATCAGCGAGGTCAGAAGTCCGAGCCTCGCCTTCTCGTGGATCACGCGGTCCAGTCCTTCATAAGAGAAGGGTGCGCTGTCAGTCTTCGACATCATGGTCTCCGGATGCGAAATGCAGAATGCCCGCCATCACCGACTGCCCGATTACGAAGGGCACGCCCATGGTCCAGGGCGACAGCGTATGGGTTTGGCTCGCGAGCACCACCACCGCAAAACCGGACATGAAATACCATGCGCCGGCGAGCGCCACGGTGCGTGGCAGCGAACGGACCGAGGCGAAAATGCCGAGCGACACCAGGATCTGCCACAAGCCTGGCAGCAGCCACAGCGTTTCGCCCGCGAACTTCCACATCACCACCGCAAGCAGCACACCGGCAACGCCTGCGGGCAGGAACTGCTCGACGGCCTGGTGGATCATGGCATCGGCGAGGCCCGAATGATGGCGGCGCGAACGCGCGCGCATCTCGATGCCGATGATCAGGCCGGAGAGTGCGGCGGCAATGAACCAGCCGAAGAAGAAGCCGAGCGGCTCGCCGGTGGGATCGCCGAGCAGCCAGAATTGCAGGATCGCGGTGAGAAGCGCGACCGCGCCGGTCGCAGCCATCGTCGCCGGGCCGTAGCCGCGGAATGCCGTGCCGGCCGCAATCTGGCTGCGGATCGCCACAATGTCGGCCAGTGCCTTGTCGAGATCGCGCATTGGCAACGCCAAAACCTCGTACCGCCCATGCTTGCCGGGACTATCAATGCCGGTGCTTTGTACCGCAAAGTATATCGGATCGCAAAGTAAAGGCAAGCCCGAACGTCGTCTCTTAATACTGGCCCCTCGCCAGACAACTGCCGGTTGCGCGACAGCTCCTCCCGCAGATAAGATGCGCGCGAATGCGTTCTGGGGGAAAAGTATGTGGCTTAAGTCATTCATCGTTGCGTCTTTATTGCAGCTGAGCGTCGTCATCGCAGCGCATGCGGCCGGGCCGTTCGGCAGCGTCAAAATCGGCAACTGGGTCGGCGGTGCGTTCAGCAACGACGAAACGGGAGCCTTCTCGCATTGTGCCGCGACGGCGCCTTATGCCAACGGAGTCATTCTCGTCGTCGGCCAGAATTCTGGGGGCTCGTGGATATTGAGCTTTGCGAGTCCCAGCTACCGCTTCACCAAGGGCGAGAACACCGCGATCGACGTCATCTTTGACGGACAGGAGCAGGCCAGACTGTTCGCCACGGCCAACCAGACGAACATGCTCAGCTCCGTCATGCCTGCGAACGTGGTCCGAACGTTTCAGAAGGCGAGCCTGATGGTCGCGACGAGCGGCCGCACCGTGCTGAATTTCGACCTGACCTCGGCCGGGCCCGTGATTGCGGCATTGGCCAATTGCGTCACCAAGGTCAAAGCCGACGGGCTGAGCAAGGCCGGCGATTTCACAAAGGTTGCCGCCAAGCCGCAGGCCACGCCGGACAAGCAGGCACCGCCAGCCAACGGCAGCAAACCTGCCAGAGCCAAGAGCGGCACCGGCTTTGTCGTGAGCGCCGGCGGACACATCGTCACCAACAACCATGTCATCGATGGCTGCGTCGGCGACATCAAGGGCAATCTCACCGGCGACGCCTCGATGGTGCTGCGCGTCGTGTCGAGCGATGCCAACAACGATCTCGCTCTGTTGCAGGCGCCGTCGACGACCACGTTCAAGGAGTTCGCTCGAATCCGCGACCGCTCGATCCGCTCCGGCGATTCCGTCGTCGCGATCGGCTTTCCGTTCCATGGGCTGCTGACTTCGGATTTCACCGTGACGACTGGCATCGTCAGCTCGCTCAGCGGCATGCGCAACGATTCGCGTTTCCTGCAAATCAGTGCGCCGGTGCAGCCCGGCAATAGCGGCGGCCCGCTGTTCGACACCGCCGGGCAGATCGTCGGCGTCGTTACAGGAAAGCTGGACGGGTTACGGGTCGCCGCTGCGACCGGCAACATCCCCGAGAACATCAACTTCGCGATCAAGACCGGCGCGCTGCGCGACTTCCTCGACAACTCCGTGGTGCCCTACCAGACTGCCGAACCGAAGGGCGAGATCAAGACCACCGACATCGCCGGCAATGCGCGGCCCTATACGATGCTGATCTCGTGCAACGGCACGGAGCAGGCTGAGGCGAAGCGGTAGCGGCAAGGCAGGCGGCGTCTGCGCGGCCGCGGATGGCGCGAACGCGATCCGGGCTACCAGTCAAACCGAGAGTTCCTTAATACGGCGCCACGGGCCGCGTGCGCCGCGACTGCCGCGGTTGCGGCAGGGACGATTGACCGTAGGCGACGAGCGGGTTGGGCCCGCAGGCCATGAGCCGGCCCGACACACTGGCCTGACATTGTCCATAGGTGCTGTAGGTGCAATCGCCGGGATACTCGTACCCGCCGCCCTGGGCACACCAGGGATAGTCGTGCGCCGCTGCCGGCGTGACGGCGGAGAAGCCGGCAAGGAGTGTCGCGCCGAGGCCCAGCAGTGCCAATTGCGTCTTGCGCATGATCCCAACTCCTATCCTCACAGCGCGAGATACGCGCCATATAACATCAGGTTTCGCCACGCCGTTTTATTCCAGATCGACTGGCGCTGACACGCAAGAAACCTTGATACGCAAGAAAAAAGCCCTGCCGAACGGGCAGGGCTCCAATCACGGACATCACAAGATCGCTACTCGACCTTCAGGCCGGCGAACTCGACGACCTTCTTCCATTTCTCGGTCTCGGCCTTGATCTCCTCGCCGAACGCCTCGGGCGTCTGTGCCCGCGGCTCGCCGCCGAGCTCGACCAGGCGTTTGGCCATGTCCGGCTCCTTTATCAGCGTGTTGATCTCGCTGTTGAGCTTGGCAATGATCTCCTTGGGCGTGTTCTTCGGTGCCCCCATGCCGAACAGCGCGCTCGCCTCGTAATCCTTCACGGTCTCGCCGATCGCCGGCACGTCGGGCAGCTGCGGCGAGCGCTCCGCCGTGGTGACGCCGATGGCGCGGAGCGAGCCGGACCGGATGTGCTGGATGATCGAGGGCATGTTGTCGAAGATCACCTGCACCTGGCCGCCGAGCATGTCGGTGATCGCCGGCGCGGCGCCGCGATAGGGCACGTGCTGCATCTTGCAGCCCGTCAGCGCCATGAACATCTCGCCGGACAGATGCACCGAGGTGCCGTTGCCCGAGGAGGCCATGTTGACCTTGCCGGGATTGGCCTTCACGTATTCGATGAACTCGGCGACGGTCTTGGCCGGCACGTCCTTGTTGACGGTCATCACGTTCGGCACGCGCTGGAACGAGGCGACCGGCGCGATGTCGCGCACGAAGTTGAACTTCAGGTTGGTGTAGAGCGAGGCGTTGATGTAATTGGCCGGATTGACCAGTTGCAACGTGTAGCCGTCGGGCTCGGCGTTGACGACCGATTCGGTCGCGATATTGTTGCCGGCACCCGGCTTGTTCTCGATCACGAATTGCTGGCCGAACTTCTCCGACAGCCGCTGACCGATCAGCCGCGCCAGGATGTCGGTCGCCCCGCCCGGCGGATAGCCGACCACCCATTTCACCGGGTGGGTCGGGTAATCGGCGGCAAGGGCCTTCGACAGCGGGCTGGCTGCAAGCGGACTGGCGGCGAGCAGGCTCAGCGCGGTACGGCGAGTGATCATTTCAAGGGTTCTCCCAACGTGTTGTTCTTGAAGCCAGACAGCTTGAAAATGGCGTCGGCGCGGTTGTAACAAAGCTTGCCGCAGGCGGAAAGTGCACGGGGCGCATCACGACGAAAGGATAAGGCATGGCGGTCAAGGTCGAAGCCCTCGATCATCTCGTGATCAACGTCGCGGACGTCGCAGTGACCGCCGAGTGGTACGGCAAGATTCTCGGCATGGAAGTCAAGGTGTTCGACCCCGGCGGCGGCAAAGCGCCGCGGACTTCTCTTCAATTCGGTAACCAGAAGATCAACGTCCGGCCGCGCGATGCCGACAAGGTGGAGTGGTTCACCGCGGACCACCAGACCGCCGGCAGCGAGGATCTGTGCTTCCTCACCTCAGCAAGCCCCGACGAGGTGGTGACGCATTTGAAGGCACATGGCGTCGCGATCGAACAAGACCCGGTTCTCAAGCAGGGCGCCCGCGGCACGCTGCGCTCGGTCTATTGCAGGGATCCGGATGGCAGCCTGATCGAAATTTCGTCATACGAGGACGGCGGCCGGTAAGGCCAAGCCGCCTGCCCCACGCACCGTCATTGCAAGGAGCCCTTGCGACGAAGCATCCAGACTCTCTCCGGGGAGGGATTCTGGATTGCTTCGCTACGCTCGCAAGACGGCCGAAAGAGCAGGAAGACGCAATCATCAAAACGCAGCCGCCGGCAAGATGCAGGCTGCACGGGAGGACATATGCCGAATTCGCAAGCCGCCGCCGGAATCGTCGGCCCATTCGACGGGCTCGACGTGCCCTGGCTGCTGAAGATGCGGGCCGAGGTGCGCAGCTCACATCCGTTCCTGATCTGGGCGCCGTTCGACGCGCCCGCGCGGCGCTGGAGCTATGGCGAGTTTCACGAGCGGGTCGGCGCGCTCGCGGCGGGACTGGCGAAGCGCGGCGTGAAGCCGGGCGAATATGTGCTCATCCATCTCGACAATTGCATCGAGGCGCTGCTGGCCTGGTTCGCCTGTGTCGAGTTGGGCGCGATCGCGGTGACCACCAACACGCGCTCGGCACCGGCCGAGCTCGACTATTTTGCCGATCATTGCGGCGCGGTCGCCGCGATCACGCAGCCGGCCTATGCCGAGATCGTCGCGCAGAACTGCCGCAACATCCGCTGGATGGCGGTGACCTCGCATGATTCCGGCACGGCGCCCGCAAAACCGGTCTCGCGCGGCGATAGTTTCGAATCGCTGTTCGCCGACGGCGCCGACCGTCCCAGGCGTGCGACCGATCCGCTCGCGCCGTGCAGCGTGCAATACACCTCGGGCACGACATCGCGCCCCAAGGCGGTGCTGTGGACCCACGCCAACGCGCTGTGGGGCGCCAAGATCAACGCCGCGCATGAGGACCTGCACGCCGGCGACGTGCACCAGGCCTATCTGCCGCTGTTCCACACCAACGCGCTGGCCTATTCGATGTTGGCGACGCTATGGGTCGGTGCCACCTGCGTGATCCAGCCGCGCTTTTCCGCCAGCCGGTTCTGGGGCGCCGCGCGCGAGCACGGGTCGACCTGGACCTCGACGATTCCGTTCTGCATGAAGGCGCTGCTCGAGCAGGAGATCCCGAGGGATCACAAATTCCGCCTGTGGGGCACCGCGATCAACGAACCGCCGGCCTTCGCCGCCTTCGGCGTCAAGATCATCGGCTGGTGGGGCATGACAGAGACCATCACCCACGGCATCGTCGGCGAGATCGACCAGCCCAACATCGCGATGTCGATCGGCCGCGCCGCGAGCGAATACCAGATCCGCATCACCGACGATGACGGACGGGCGACCGAGGTCGGCGACACCGGCAACCTCTCGATCAAGGGCATTGTCGGCCTGTCGCTGTTCGCCGAATATCTGCACAACGAGAAGGCGACGCGCGAGAGCTTTGACGAGCACGGCTTCTTCCTCACCGGTGATCGCGTGGTGCGGCTGGAGAACGGCTATATCCGCTTCGGGGATCGCAGCAAGGACATGCTCAAGGTCGGCGGCGAGAACGTCGCGGCGTCCGAGATCGAGCAGGTGATCGCAATGGTCCCCGGCGTGCGCGAGGCCGCCGTCGTGGCGAAGACGCATCCGATGCTGGACGAGGTGCCGGTCGTCTTCATCATCCCGCAGGGCGGCGTCACCGCTGCGCGGCCCGATCTGCATGACAACGTGATGGCTGCCTGCCGCAAGAGCCTCGCCGACTTCAAGGTGCCGCGCGAGATCCGCTTTGTCGACGACATGCCGCGCTCGACGCTGGAGAAGGTGGCGAAGGCGGAGCTGAGGAAGATGGTGGGGTGAGGCGTAAAGTAGGGTGGGTTAGCCGAAGGCGTAACCCACCAACTTCGTCCGGCAAATGTGGAAGCATGGTGGGTTACGCTACGCTAACCCACCCTACGGCTACGACACGGGAGCTCAGAACGACCCCAGCGCCACCGGGCGGAACGCCTGCAATAGCTGCTGGTCCAGCTTGCCGCTCATGCCTTCCATCATCGTGAACGCGCGCGAGTGGGTGAAGGGCATGCGATAGGCGCGCTTCTCCACGAGTGCCGCGTAGATGTCGACGATGGTCGTGACCCGCACGATATCGCTGATCTGGTTCGACGAGAGATTGTTGGGATAGCCGGAGCCGTCGAGGAATTCGTGGTGATGCAGCACAACGTCCAGCATCTCCGGCGGGAAGCCGCCTTGAGCTGCGAGCGCGTCATAGCCGCGGCGCGGATGCTGGCGGACTTCGGCCATCTCCTCGTCGGTGAGCTTGCCGGGCTTGTCGAGCAGCGCGGAGGGAACGAAGGCCTTGCCGACGTCGTGCAGCAGCGCGGCACGAGTCAGCCGGCGCTGGTCGTCCTCGCGCATGCCGAGATGCTGGGCAAAGGAGACCGCAAATCCGGTCACGAACAGGCAGTGCCGATAGCTGCCGACATGGTGGCAGCCCACCGTGGTGAGCCACTCGCGCAGCGAGGAGTGCTTGATCGCCTTCAGGATCTTGCTCTCGGCGGCGATGACGTCGTCGAAGGTCAGGGGCACGCCGAGCGGCAGCTTCTCGAACATCTTCTTCAGCACCGCATGCGCGGCCTCGACGCCGCGGTTGAGCGTCTTGCCGCGATCGGTGGCGTCATAGACGGCGGTGTCGGGGAAGGCTGCGCGGATGCGCTGCAGGATGTCCTCGGGCTGAAGCGGCCGCGAGATGGTGTCGGTGGCGCCCAGCGCCCAGGCCTGCATGGTGCCGTGATGCAGGGCGTCCGCAAGCACGAACAGACGAGGCATCGAACGATAGGCATCGCCGCGCAGCTTGTTGCGCACCCGTTGCACGCTCTCGGGCGAGCGCAGATTGATGTCGACCACGAGGCCGGAGAGATCGCGCGAGGGCTGCTCGGGGAGTTCCTGCGTCGTCACTGTCGCAACGTCGCCGACGGCCTTGAGGATGCTGGCGAGTTCGCTGCTCTCGTCGCTCCGGTCGGAGGCGAGCAGGAGCCGGCGTTTGGCGGCGGGTTTGGCTGAGGCGTTCATGGCTTCCCCAAGAGCACGGGCGTGTTTCGGGCAGAAGCCTAAGCCGGATCAGGTTCTCCGGCCCTTAAGAGGCGTGCTCAATGGAGCCTTCCGGAATTGAGTGCAATTTTAGGGATCTCGGGTTCCATGGCAGGAATGGCGCAAAAAGGGCGAAAACAACCCCATGCACAGTAGGCGGGCCATTGATGACAAAGGGGAATTTCTCCGTCATGGCCGCCTGAAAATGCAAACTAATCCGCCGGAGGTTGACCTCCGGCGGATCATCTTGTTCAGCACGCTAGCCTTACGTCTTCATCACGCCCTTCACGGCTTCGGCGTCGTGAGAGAGAATAAGAAAACAAAAAGGGTGGAAACAATGCCGAGGATCGATCGAGACGGCGTCGGAATCTATTACGAGATCCATGGCGAAGGCCCGCCGCTGCTGCTGACTCACGGTTACTCATCGACCTCGGCGATGTGGCATTGGCAGGTCGAGGCGCTTGCCAGGGACCACAAGCTGATCTTGTGGGACATGCGCGGTCACGGCCAGTCCGATTATCCCGACGATCCCGCCGCTTATAGCGAAGCGCTCACGGTCGGCGACATCGCGGCGATCCTGGATGCGGTCGGCACTGAGCGCGCCATCATCGGCGGGCTGTCGCTCGGCGGCTATATGTCGCTTGCCTTCGCTCGCGCGCATCCAATGCGCGTTCGCGCGCTGCTGATCATCGACACCGGACCGGGATTCAAGAAGGACGATGCACGCGAGGCCTGGAACGCGCGGGCGCTCGCCACTGCCGACAAGCTCGATCGCGAAGGGCTCGACGTGCTGAAGGCCGCAACGCGCGAGCGCGCCACCGCGAGCCATCGCAATGCCAAGGGATTGGCGCTCGCCGCACGCGGCATGCTGACCCAGCGCGATGCGAAGGTGATCGAGCTGCTGCCGGAGATCAAGGTGCCCAGTCTGGTCGTGGTCGGCGCCGACGACACACCGTTCCTCGCCGCGTCGGACTACATGGCCGCGAAAATTCCCGGCGCACAAAAGGTCGTGATCCCCGCCGCCGGACACGCCGTCAACATCGACCAGCCCAAGGCTTTTATTGACGCGGTGCTGCCTTTCCTGAAGAACTTGCCGGAATAGGACGATCGGACGGGAACACGGCAATGAAGCGAGCGATGTTGGCTGCGGGCGCGGTGTTGCTGTCGGTATCCGCGCAGGCCGAGCAATTCGGCGGGACACCGCCCCGCCTGCCCTTCGTCGCGACGTTGTCGAACAACACGCCGCTCGCCTTCGGCATGGATGCAGGGCAAACCGCGCGCGCCCTCGGCCAGCCTCTGCAATATGTGCGCGGACGCCCCGGCAACGAGATCTATCTCGCGCTTCGCAACATCGGCGGCAGCGGACTGATCTCCAACCGTCACCGCCTGTTCCTGCAGTTCCGTCATGGCCGGCTGGCGGGATGGAAGGAGGATTACGGCGAGAACTGGATGTGGGAGTGAGGTGGGCGCGCAACCGCCTCCCCTCATCCTGAGGAGCTTGCAAAGCAAGCGTCTCGAAGGATGAAGGCCCCGCTGCTGCATCTCGGCCTCTATCCTTCGAGACGCGCGCGAAGAGCGCGCTCCTCAGGATGAGGAGAGAGAGCGGAGTTCGTGATCGACGATCAACAAGAAGGACAACCCGCGTGGGACAAGACATCAGACTGACCGCCTCCGATAATTTCCAGCTCGGCGCCTATCGCGCTGATCCCGCAGGCCCCCCGAAGGGCGCGGTGGTGGTGATCCAGGAGATTTTTGGGGTCAACCATCACATCCGCTCGGTCTGCGATCGCCTCGCCGGGGAAGGCTATGTCGCGATCGCGCCGTCGATCTTCGACCGGACCTCGCCGGGCTTCCAGTCGGGCTACACGCCTGACGAGATCGCCGAAGCGCGCAAATTCGTCGCCAATCCCGACTGGGACGCGATGCTGCGCGACACGCAAGCCGCGATCGATGCGGTGAAGAGCGTCGGCCCGGTCGGCATCATCGGCTTTTGCCTGGGCGGCAGCGTCGCCTTCGTCGCGGCGACGCGGCTGTCGGGCCTGAAGGCCGCGATCGGCTATTACGGCGGCGCCGTCGTGCGCTTTGCCGACGAAACACCAAAAGTTCCGACACAGCTGCATTTTGGCGAAAAGGATGCCGGCATTCCCCTGACCGACGTCGAGACCATCAAGACGAAGCGGCCGGACGTGGAAATCTTCGTCTATCCGGGCGCGCAGCACGGCTTCCATTGCGACGAGCGGGCGAGCTACGACAAGGCCAGCGCCGACATCGCCTGGCCGCGCAGCATGGAATTTTTCGCGAAGCATTTGCGATAGCGCGGCTGATCTCTCCACCGTCATTCCGGGCTCGCGCTCCGGAATGACGAGGGCGGAGAGCAGGAATCGGGTGGCTGCATCCTGCCGGGCGGCGATAGAGCTGGCTGATCAAGCCAACTCACGCCGGGAGATCGTGATGCAGCAGGCCAATACGAACATCGTCATCCGCAATCCGTTCGGCACCATGGACGTTCCCGGTCCTGACGATCGCGAGGTCATGGACTATGCCGCAACCGCCTTACTTTCGGGCGATGCGGCCGACGTCAACGCGGCGCATTGGGCAGACATTCAGGCGCCGTCCGATCCTCTGGAAGGCCCGTGGGCCAGCCGCTGGAATGGCGGCGCCGATCCGACCATCGCCGGCGATACGCCGGAGACGTGGAAAGACGGGCGCGCGGAGGTGCGGGTCGCAGGCGGACGCATCTATCTGCGCTTCGATTGGGATCACGGCCGACGGCACGGGCTGATCGATGCTGCGCGCGAGGGCGCGCGCCTGGTCGGGAAATACATCAACCTAACCAATCCAGCGATCACGCGGCCATGGATCGGGCGCGTGGTCGATGCCGCGCGCATCGATGGATGTTTTCCGAACGGGCGGCTGGATTTCAGAAGGTGAGCTAGAGCTTCGGTTCTGATTGCATCAGAACCGAGGCTCTAGATTCTTTTTTGACGCGTTTTCTTCACGCGAACCGGTATCCACTTCGCTCGAAAACGCTCTAGAACCAGCGCTCGCCGACAAATACGGTGTCGCCCGGCGCCAGTGGGGTGCCGAGCGGCACCACGGCGCGCATGGCGCCGCCGGCTTCGGTATGCGTGACGGTGACCACATCGCGCTTGGCGCGTGGCGAGAAGCCGCCCGCGATTGCCACGGCGCTTTCGACCGTCATGTTCGGCACGTACGGATACTGGCCGGGCGCGGAGACTTCGCCGAGAATGAAGAACGGGCGATAGGCCTCGATCTCGACGGCGACCGAGGGCTCGCGGATGTAGCCGTTGCGCAGCCGTGCGGCGATCTCGCCGGCCAGACCCGCCGGCGTGCGGCCGCGTGCCGGCACGCCGCCGATCAGCGGCATCGTGATGGAACCGCCGGCGTCGATCGCGTAGCTGTTGGTGAGACCTTCCTGGCCGTAGACCACGACGCGCAGCCTGTCGCCGGCGTCGAGATGGTAGGAGGAATCGTAGCGGACCGGCGCCGCCATCGGCGCGGCATAACCGACCGGCATGGGCGCGGGCGAAGAGGCAAAGGAATTGCGCAACGCCCCGATGGCGCCGCCACCGTCGCCGACGACGACCGGCTGAGGCGCGTAATAGGGCTGGCCATAGGCCATGGAGTCGAGATCGGCGCGCGGCTGCATCACCGCGACGGGGCCGGCGGTCTGCATGCAGCCGCCAAGGCCAAGCGCGGCGGACGCTGCCAGGGACGCTGCCAAGATCGACCATCGAAACGCGCGTGCAACCGGCACCGGACTTATCCCTCGAAACGAGACAGATCCAGTGATGCACCGGTTATGGTTAATAAAGCGTTGAGGGGCGGGCGGCGCGACGATGCGGCTGCGGCGCAGTGCGCTCCCTCTCGCTTGCGGGCGCGGCTAGCGCATATGGCCTTTTGGGCCAAGCTGAACAAGCGCCTCGTCCTTCGAGACGACCGCTCCGCGGTCTCCTCAGGATGAGGCTAATCGGCATCGGTGCCTGCTGGCACTATTGCCGCAGACGCCGTCCTCATCCTGAGGAGCCCGCCTAAAGCGGGCATCTCGAAGGATGGGCCACAGGAAACTGCTCTCAAATGCGCCGACCTCTCCCGCAAGCGGGAGAGGTGCACCACCTTCGCGGCTGGCTTACGCGCTCACACCGACGCCGATCGGGCAGGACACGCCGGTGCCGCCAAGGCCGCAATAACCGGCGGGATTCTTGGCCAGATATTGCTGATGATAGTCCTCGGCAAAGTAGAATTGGCCGGCGGGTGCGATCTCGGTGGTGATGGTGCCGAGACCTTTTGCAGCAAGCGCTTTCTGATAGAGCGCCTTCGATTGATCGGCCGCTTTTTTCTGCGCGTCTGAATAGGTGTAGATCGCGCTTCGGTACTGCGTGCCGACGTCGTTGCCCTGACGCATGCCCTGCGTCGGGTTGTGGCTCTCCCAGAACGTCTTCAACAGCTTCTCGTAGGACACCTTGGTCGGATCGAACACGACCAGCACCACTTCGGTGTGACCGGTGCGGCCCGAGCAGGTCTCTTCATAGGTCGGGTTCGGCGTGTGGCCGCCGGCATAGCCGACGGCGGTGGTGTAAACGCCGTCGCCAAGCTCCCAGAACTTGCGCTCGGCGCCCCAGAAGCAGCCGAGCCCGAACACCGCCTGCTCGAGGCCGGCGGGATAAGGCGGCTGCAACTTCGTGCCGTTGACGAAATGGGTGGTCGCGGTCGGAATGGCTTGCGCACGGCCCGGCAGCGCTTCATTGGCGCTCGGCAATGCGGTGGTCTTGCGCATGAACAGCATGGACGGATCTCCGGGAACGAGCTGTCCGTCGCCGAGGACAAGCTATTGAGCCAAGGCGATGAACCAAGCGCTCAGGCGACGTGCTCGCGATCAGGTGGGAATATAGGTCTTTACGCGCAAAGGGGCAGCCCTGTTACGCCGCGCGCGGCCGCTTCAGTCGCGCGAATTGAAAGCTCAATCCCGGGAATTGAAAGCTCAATCCCGGGAATAGCCGATCAACGGCTTGCGCGGGCGGAACAGGATCATCAGGAGGATACCGAGAATGCCGAGGACGGCGAAAACCGGCTGATCCAGCACCAGGCGGATCACCGAGGTCCAGATCCAGGGCGCCTTGGCCTCGACCCAGGTCCGGAACGCCGTCTGGCTGGCCTGATTGATGTCGTTCCAGAACTGGCCGAAGCGGGTGAACCGCAGGGTCTGGTCGGCCACCCAGCGGGCGCCGTCATAGACCATGAAGATGAACCCGCCGGCGAGCAGCAACAGCCCAATCAGTCGGAAAAAGCCGCGGATCATGCCTCACCCTCTATAGTCGTCCGATCGGACGACCCTCGGAACGCCGCCAGCCAATACAAGGGAGACGGCAGAAATTCAACCTCTTCAGGGCGTTACGGCACTCATCCCTGGCCTGAGGGGCTGCTTGTCCAGCCCGGGAAAGCGTTGACGGTGCCAAAGACCCTCTCTATAAGGGCGCCAACTGGCGGCGGGCGCAATCCTGCCGCCGCTGTTCTTTGAGCAGATGCAGGCTCCTTGGGCTGAGAGGCTCCCTGGGCCTCAGAGACGGCCCGCAAGGCTGTCGCTCACGTTCCGGGAACAGCCTAGCAACCGAACACCCTAATTCCGAGCGTCGATTACGCGGTCAAGCAAGCCGGCGCTACCCGACCAAGACGCGACCGGTACCCGCAAAGGACATTGAGACCATGGCCAATACCACTTCCGCCAAGAAAGCGACGCGCAAGATCGCCCGCCGCACCGCCGTCAACAAGTCGCGCCGCACCCAGATGCGCGGTGCCGTGCGTAACGTCGAAGAAGCCATCAAGACCGGCGACCGCGCCGCTGCCGTGACGGCGCTGGCGAATGCCGAGCCCGCCTTGATGCGCGCCGCGCAGCGAAACATCATTCATAAGAACAATGCCAGCCGCAAAGTCTCGCGGCTTACCGCGCAGATCGCCAAGCTCGCCAAGTAAGCTCGCGAGCGTTCTGGCACGCCGTCCGATCGCGTCGTTCGATCGGACGATCCGGCCGCACATCGCACACGTCAAACAGCCCGGCATCGCGCCGGGCTTTTTTGTTGCCTGTCATATTCACGCAAGTAGTCACGCTGCGAGCGACCTTCGATCGGAGGATTGCGACGTTTGCACCATGATGCGCCCGTAGTTTTACCTGCGAATGGTTTTGCAACAGCGGAAACTTCCACCGCGGTGCAAAAAGTCCTTGCGAGGTGGGCACAAGTTGAATTCGCGCGCCTGCGAGTTCTGCACACCGTAGTTTCCCCGGATCGCGAGACGCAATGGAGTTACCCTGTGAAACGAGACTCAAAAAACGATGTCTCGCTAACAACTTATCGACATAGTGACGCCAAGCATTTGGAAAACTCGCCCGCGCGTCGCGCGCGTGACGCTTTTGTAAAAAATTTTTGGCGGTGACGGAGAATTGTCACATCAAACGCGGCATCTTCGATTCTGTGCACGAATCCAAAAACTTGCTCTGAAGCCTGTGCACAAGTCCGCGTGGCGTTAACGCAGATCAAGATTTTTGATGCCTCAAGTCTGAATCAATTCCGTTGCGAGTCTTTCCGCATAGTGTATTCCTTAAGGCGTCAGCGGCGCCCACGATCTTGAGACCAGCGCGGTATCGGAAACGGGGCGAGCGTGCAAATCGGCGGCGATGTGCACGTAGGCGGCGCTTCAACAAGCGATTGTCGGATCAAAACCCACAGCAATGTGGGAACGGTAGCTCTTTGTCTGAATGTCTCCAAGCGGGATCTTTCTCTCGCGCTTAAGAGACATCTTGAAAGCTGCCCCGACAGGCATGATGGCGAGGCCGAGCGGACGACGAGTACACGGGCGGGCATCCGATGAAGACGCGGGTGTCGTTTGGACACGCAGGACCTTGTCGCGAGCAATCACGGCAGGATGGGGAGGTATCATGTCTTACGAACTCAACGCGGTATTGAAACACATTTCGACTTCCAGCATTTCGACTTCCAGCGACGCCGTTTTAGATTCGTCGGACACCAAGCCTCCCGCGTGTCACGGAGCGCCGAGTACGCGCTGACCTCGCGACCCCTCCATCTCTAGACATTGCTGATCGGATGCGGCGTTTCCGCCGAACGGTCGAGCCATGCCTGCAGGTGAAATCGCTTGAGGTCCCGCCATTGCAAATATCCCGGCAGGTATCCCTGGCAGGAACTCTGCATGGCGCTCACCACGCAACCTTATCTCTCAAGAAAAGTTCTCAAATGATGACAACCCCGGAACAGGATCGCTGGTCACGCGTGAAGAGTCGGCTGCGCTCGAACGTTGGCGAGGACGTCTATACGAGCTGGTTTGCGCGCATGGATCTGGAAGGCGTCCAGGACGAGAGCGTGCGTCTGTCGGTGCCGACCCGCTTCCTGAAGAGCTGGATCCAGGCCCATTATGCCGAGCGCGTGCTGTCGTGCTGGCAGGCCGAGATGCCCGAAGTGCATCGCATCGATCTCACCGTTCGCACGGCCGTGCGCCCCGTGATGCAGCAGAAGGAAGCGCCCGCGCCGGTCGAAACGCGCCGCTCGCCTGCGCCGGAGCTGCGTTCGACCGCGACCGCGCCGGTCTCCGCCAATCATGATGCGCTCGGCGGCTCGCCGCTCGATCCGCGCCTGACGTTTGCAAGCTTCGTCGTCGGCCGCTCCAACACGCTGGCGCATGCGGCTGCGCGTCAGGTCGCCGAGGGTCGTCGCGGCGATCCCGTCATGTTCAATCCGCTCTACATTCATGCAGGCGTCGGCCTCGGCAAGACGCATCTCCTGCAGGCGGTGACCTGGGCCGGCAATTCCGGCAACGAGCGCAAAGTGCTTTATCTCACTGCAGAGAAATTCATGTACGGCTTCGTCGCCGCGCTGAAGACGCAGACGGCGCTCGCCTTCAAGGAAGCGCTGCGCGGCATCGACGTGCTCGTGATCGACGATCTCCAGTTCCTGCAGGGCAAATCGACCCAGGCCGAGTTCTGCCACACGCTGAATGCGTTGATCGATGCCGGCCGCCAGGTCGTGATCGCGGCCGACCGTCCGCCGTCCGATCTCGAAAGCCTCGACGACCGCGTGCGCTCGCGGCTGGCCGGCGGCCTCGTGGTCGAGATGGCCTCGCTTGGCGAGGAGCTGCGGCACGGTATTCTCAAGTCGCGCGTCGCCGCGGCCCGCGCCCATCATGCGACCTTCGAGGTGCCGGAGGAGGTGCTGACCTATCTGGCCCGCGCCATCACCCATAACGGCCGGGATCTCGAAGGCGCGATCAACCGCCTGCTCGCACACTCGAAGCTCAACAACCGGCCGGTGACGCTGGAGATGGCGGAGCACGAGGTGCGCGACCTGATCCGGCCGCAGGAGCCGAAGCGGATCAAGATCGAGGACATCCAGCGCGTGGTGGCACGGCAGTATAATGTCAGCCGCTCCGACCTCTTGTCCTCGCGCCGGACCGCCAACGTGGTTCGTCCGCGTCAGGTGGCGATGTATCTCGCCAAGACGCTGACCCTGCGATCGCTGCCGGAAATCGGCCGCCGCTTCGGCGGGCGCGACCACACCACGGTGCTGCACGCGGTGCGCAAGATCGAGGCCCTGGTTTCCAAGGACACGGCGCTGTCGGACGAGGTCGAATCGCTCAAGCGCCAGCTTCAGGAATAAACGCCTAGGCCTTCTCCTTCCTTCCCGCCGCCCCGGCCCTGCCTGGGCGGCGGCCTTCCTCTGCCTGGGCGGCGGGCCCCGTCTTTGCGGGTAAATCGTGGGGAACCATCGCGCAATCCCTTGAAACGGATGACTTTACGCGCCACCTTGCGCGACCCTGACGGCTTTGGTCATATCGGCTGGATGATCCGGCTTTCCGGGGTCTTCGGTGCCGTGGCGCGCGTCCCGCCGCCCGGCTTTTCCAGATTTGTGTTTCCTTGGGGATCGGGCGAGTAGTGCAATGAAGGTTACGGTCGAACGCGCGCAACTCCTGAAGTCGCTGGGCCACGTCCACCGCGTGGTCGAGCGCCGCAATACGATTCCGATCCTCGGCAACGTGCTTGTTAGGGCCGAGAATGCGAAATTGTCGCTGAAGGCGACCGACCTCGACCTCGAGGTCACCGAAACGCTCGCGGCGGAAACCGCGACCGCGGGCTCCACCACCGTGCCGGCGCACATGTTCTACGACATCGTGCGCAAGCTACCGGACGGTTCGCAGATTGTGCTCGAAGCCGACGGCGACCGCGCCGTGCTGGCGATCCGCGCCGGCCGCTCCCGCTTCACCCTGCAGACCCTGCCGGAGAATGATTTTCCGGATCTCGCCGCCGGCGACATGTCGCATTCGTTCAGCCTCGCCGCCAAGGACGTCAAGCGGCTGATCGACCGCACCCAGTTCGCGATCTCCACGGAGGAGACCCGCTACTATCTCAACGGCATCTATCTGCATGCCGCGGGCTCCGCCAAAGCCGCCACCCTGCGCGGCGTCGCCACCGACGGCCACCGCCTCGCCCAGCTCGACCTGGTCCAGCCCAAGGGCGCCGAGGGCATGCCCGGCGTGATCGTGCCGCGCAAGACGGTGGGCGAGGTGCAGCGCCTGATCGAGGACAACGAGGCCGAGGTCACGATCGAGCTGTCGCAGGCCAAGATCCGCTTCACCATCGGCAATGTGGTGCTGACCTCGAAGCTGATCGACGGCACCTTCCCCGATTACGGCCGCGTCATCCCGCAGGGCAACGATAAGGAGCTCGTCGTCGACAAGAAGGATTTCGAGAACGCGGTCGACCGCGTCTCGACGATTTCCAGCGAGCGCGGGCGCGCCGTGAAACTCTCGCTGTCGCCGGGCAAGCTGGTGCTGTCAGTGACCAATCCGGATTCCGGCAGTGCGACCGAAGAGCTCGAAGTCGAATACGCTTCCGACGCCCTCGATATCGGCTTCAACTCCCGCTATCTGCTCGACATCGCCGCCCAGATCGAAGGCGACGTCGCAACGCTCCGGCTCGCCGACCCGGGCTCACCGACCCTGGTGCAAGACCGCGACGACAAGAGCGCGCTCTACGTGCTGATGCCGATGCGGGTGTGAGGGCTACCGGCTCCCCTTCGCATCGACTACATCCGTCATGGCCGGGCTTGTCCCGGCCATCCACGTCTTTGGAGGACCCAAACGTGGATGCCCGGCAACGACAAAGACAATGACCCCCTCCCGCATTCATCGCCTGACGCTGACGCATTTTCGTAATTACCGGGCGGCGGGGCTCGAGGCTAAGGCTGACATGGTGGCGCTGGTCGGGCCGAACGGAGCAGGCAAGACCAATTGCATCGAGGCGATCTCGTTCCTGTCGCCGGGACGCGGCCTGCGGCGCGCGACGCTGGACGACGTCGCCGACAACCAGGGCGACGGCTCCTGGGCGGTGTCGGCACAGGTCGAGGGCGCGCTGGGCCTTGCCACGCTCGGCACCGGCATCGATCCGCCGCGCGCAGATAGCCCGGTCAGCCGGCGCTGCCGCATCGACCGCGAACCGGTCAATTCGGCGGCGTCGTTCGGCGACCACATCCGCATGGTGTGGCTGACGCCGGCGATGGACGGGCTGTTCATGGGCGCGGCGTCCGAGCGGCGGCGCTTCTTCGACCGCCTGGTGCTTGCCATCGACAGTGACCATTCCAGCCGCATCTCCGCGCTCGAACGTTCCCTGCGCTCGCGCAACCGCCTGCTCGAGACGCGCAATTACGACGACCATTGGTGTGACGCGATCGAGCGCGAGACCGCGGAGCTTGCGGTCGCCGTCGCCGCAACCCGCGGCCAGACCGCGGCGCGGCTGACCGGCATGCTGAATGCACGCGCGCAGGCCTCCGCCTTCCCCTCGGCACAGATCGCGCTCGACGGCTGGATGGAGAACGCGCTGCTGACGGAGACCGCGACGTCGGTCGAGGACCGCTACCGCCAGATCCTGCGCGACAATCGTCCGCGTGACGCCATCGCCGGCCGCACCACGGATGGTCCGCATCTCACCGATCTCCAGGTGATCTACGCGCCGAAAAGCATGCCGGCGCGCGATGCCTCGACCGGCGAGCAGAAGGCGTTGCTGATCGGGCTGGTGCTGGCGCATGCGAGTCTGGTCGCCGAGATGACCGGCATCGTGCCGCTGCTGCTGCTCGACGAGGTCGTCGCGCATCTCGATCCCGGCAGGCGCGCTGCGCTGTTCGACGAGTTGCGCAAGCTCGGCGCGCAGGTGTGGCTGACCGGCGCAGATCCCGCTGCCTTCGCCGAGATCGGCGCCGGGGGCGAGATCTTTGACGTCGAAAGCGGACAGGTATCGGCCCGGCGGTAGTCGCCGCCATTGAACCAGCCCCATTTCCGCCGCGACTAGTTGCCGGAGGCGGCGCCGACGGTGACGCAGCCGGTTTTTACAATCGCGCAATGAAACATCACGCGCGATACCCGGGAGAGTGAGATGCGGACGGCGAGGTCCGGGGCGCAAGCTCCGGCACGATGGCGGGCGTTTGCGTGCGGCCTCGTCTTGCTCGCGACGTGCATGCTCGCTGCAAGCGCCGGCGCCTGGATGCCGAAGCCGCTGTTTTCAGCCGATCTCACGCCGGATCCCGATGTCACGCTGCCCGCACCGACCCGCTACAGCTTTAGAGGAATCCACACCACCCTGATGCGGGGCGTCGAAGCGCCGCTTCGCGTCAAGCTCGAAGCCACCGTGCCCGCCGAGCTCGGCGACGTCCTCGCTTTCTACCGCAGGGAGCTCGGAAAGCTCGGCTGGCAGGAGCAGCACGATGGCGCCGTCGTCTCCGCCGATCACGTCCAGCTCGCGTTCGTCTCTCCGCTCGGACCGGCCATGCTGGAGCTCGGCCGCAAGGACAGCAACACCTCGGTCCATCTCATGCAGAAGAACTCGGATACAGCAATCCGGGCGAACGTCATGCCCGAACCGGGCCAGGCGAAGCTGGTGTTCAGCAACATCGGCGAGACGGAAGCCGTGCTCGGGATCGACGCGCGGATCATCAAGCGCGCCGCCGGCGCTAACGCCGTATCGCTGGATCTGGCGCCCGGCAAATATTCCTACGAACTGAACGTCCCCGGCCGTCCGGCCCACAGCAACATCCTCACCGTCGCGGCCGGCGACGCCTGGGAGCTCACCGTCGGGCGCGACGGCGAGGCATGGTCGCCACTCCAACTGTATTGACTAGTCCGGGAGCTTTGAACCTGCCCGGTTCCTGCCGCGACTTCTGGTCTGAGGCCCCGCCGACGGTGTTGCAGCCGTTGCAATCGCGCGCGCCCAAGCGCCGCGCGGCATCCTGGAGACGTAACGATGGCGATGATCCCGCGCGGGATGCAAGTCCCGGCACGATGGCGGCTGCTTGCATGCGGTCTCTTCCTGATGGCGAGCTGCTCGATCGCGGCCGGCGCCGACGAGGGAATCGTCGACGTCCACGCGCTGCCCCAGATCGAAGGTGCGGTGGAAGACATCTCGCGCCCCGATCCCTATAGCGTCGAATATCGCGTACCGACGCGGCAGGCCGTGACGCTGCCCGCGGTCCAAAAGCTCCTGAGCGACAACGGCTGGGTGCCCTATGTGATGCCGCTGGAGGAGAAAAGCAGCCTGCTGAAGTTCAGGAAGGGACGACAGGGCCTTTCCGTTCATTTCACGCAGGCCCCGGGCCGGCCCGACCAGTCCGTGGTCTACTACACGACCGACCGGATCTACGGGAACGTGCCGTTTCCGGAGGGCGCAAGCGACATCGTGTTCGACGGGACCCGGCCCTATCTCGGCTGCATCGCGCCGACGCCGCTCGATGCAACGTCGGATTTCTACAGCAGCCAGATGGCTGCCATCGGCTGGCAGAAGCTCACGCCGGAAACCGCCGCGCGCTGGACGAGGGGCCTGGATGAAACCGTTCCCAACGGCCTGCGCGCGTTCTACGCGCATGCCGATAGCAAGGAGACCGGCTTCTACCAGCAGAAGCCCGTGATGCTGACGCTGACGCGCCGCGACGATGGCCGCACCCATGTCGATATCCGGGTCGCGCCCTTCGCGCTGCCCGGCGAGCTCAAAGCCGATAGCGATCTGGCCGGCCTGCCGCGGCCGAGCCCGACCAAGACGGCCATGGGCCTCGGCAGCGCGAGCGACAACAAGCGCGAGATGTCGGCCGCCGCGATGGCCGAGCTGCCCGCGGTACTCGCCTTCTATCACCGCGAGCTCGCCGCGCGCGGCTGGCATGAGGACGGCAGCGCACCGCTCGCGCCCGGCGACGAGGTCGCGATCAAGATCTCTTCCGCGGAGGAAACCGGCCTGCTGCGGCTTGGCCGCAAATACGATTTCACCATGGTCAGCCTGACGGCGCAGTTGAAGGACTCCGCGCTTGCCGCCCGCGCCAAGGCGAAGAAAGAGGCCGACGACAAGTTCCTTGGGGATGCGCTAGGCGCGGCCAAGCAGCTCATCACCGCCGACGAAGCCAGACGCAAGGTGCAGGCGGCCGCATTGTCGGACGCGCCGCTCAACGCGCTCGCCGACAGCAAGACCCCGCTGCCGCTGCCTGAAAACGCCGAAGGCGTGAACTTCGAAGGCGGCGAGGGCAGGCTCGAATTCTCCTCGTCATCGAGCGTGAAGGCGCTTACGGCGTTCTATCGCGCATCGCTCAAGCCTGCGGGCTGGAAGGAGCAGCCCTCCGTCATCAACCAGCCCAACATGGCGATGATGGAATTCTCCAAGAGCGGGAAGTCGATCTCGATGACCGTGATGCAGATGGGGCCGAAGGTAAACGTTAGCGCCAACGGCTCCGGTCTTGTTATCGCCGCGGCGAAGCCCGTCGAGGCCAAATCGAGGCAAGCCAAGGTGGTCCAGACCAAATCGAAGGAGCCGCTCACGCCCGATCCCGATTCGGCCCTGCCGGTGCCGACGCAGCACAGCTCGACCGGCATCAGCTCCACGAAATTCCCCGGCAGCGAGCAGTCGTTCCGGACCGAGCTCGAAGCCAGCATCCCCGCCGAGCTTGGCGAGGTCCTCGCCTTCTATCGCACGGAGCTGACCAACCGCGGCTGGCAGGAGAAGGCCGACGGCGCAATCGTAACGGCCGAGCGGGCGGAACTCGCGTTCACCTCGCCGGAGGGACCGGCCGTGCTGAAGCTCGGCCGCGCCAGGGACGAGACGACGGTCAGTCTGGTGCAGCGGAATCCGCAGGCCGCGGCAAAGGCCGACATCATGCCGAAGGCGGGACAGGCCAGGCTGATGCTCGGCAATATGGGGCCGAAGGAAGCATCGCTGACGATCAACAATCAAACGGTGAAGATCGCGGCTGGTGCCGGCGGACCGCAATCGCCGAAAGGCCCGATGCTCGATCTGCCGCCCGGCAAGTACCAGTACGCGCTGCGTCTGCCGGGGCGCCCTGCCCGCACCGAAACCCTCACCGTGGCCGCCGGCGATGCCTGGGGCCTCCTGGTGGGGCCAAACGGAGACGTGCTGCCGCTGCAGATGTATTGAGCCTGCAAGGCCGTTCCGGGGCGTTCCAAGCGCCTCGGAACACCCTTCGTTCCCCGCAATATCCGCGCCTTTCAGCGACCCGGAACGGCCTCTCGAATCGCGCTTTTTTCAGCGCCTCGAATTGGCCTTCGAAAGCCTTGAAAACCGGCCAAAAAATCCCATCTAATCAAAGACTTGCCGGGAGATACTTTGCGCTAGGCGCAATCCGTCTTTCGTGGCACAAATAGCCCGCATATCAGCGCCTTTTGCGCGGCTGATTCGGGCGACATCTCGAAGGCCTCTCATGACAGAACCTGCTCGGCAGACGCCTGCCGAAAACGAACCCTCAAATCCGAGCGATTACGGGGCGGAATCGATCCGCGTGCTCAAGGGTCTCGACGCCGTCCGCAAGCGCCCGGGCATGTATATCGGCGACACCGATGACGGCTCGGGCCTGCATCATATGGTCTACGAAGTCGTGGACAATGCGATCGACGAGGCGCTCGCGGGCCACGCCACGCGCGTGGACGTGATCCTCAACGCCGACAATTCTGTCACCGTGCGCGACGACGGCCGCGGCATTCCCGTCGACATCCACAAGGGCGAAGGCATCTCGGCGGCCGAGGTCATCATGACCCAACTCCATGCCGGCGGTAAATTCGACCAAAATTCCTACAAGGTTTCCGGCGGCCTGCACGGCGTCGGCGTCTCCGTCGTCAACGCGCTGTCGAGCAAGCTCGGCTTGCGCATCTGGCGCGACAACAAGGAACACTACATCGAATTCGCCCATGGCGATGCGGTCGCGCCGCTCAAGGTGGTCGGCGACGCGCCCGGCAGGCGCGGCACCGAGGTGACGTTCCAGGCCTCGACGGAAACCTTCAAGAACATCGAGTATGATTTCGCCACGCTGGAGCACCGGCTGCGCGAGCTCGCCTTCCTCAATTCCGGCGTTAACATCGCCCTCTCCGACATGCGTCACGCGGTCGAGAAGCGCGAGGAGATGCACTATTCCGGCGGCGTCGAGGAATTCGTCAAATATCTCGACCGCAACAAGAAGGCAATCGTGCCGGCGCCGATCATGGTACGCGCGGAATCCAACGGCATCGGCGTCGAGGCCGCATTGTGGTGGAACGACAGCTACCATGAGAACGTGCTGTGCTTCACCAACAACATCCCGCAGCGCGACGGCGGCACCCATCTCGCCGGTTTCCGCGGCGCGCTGACGCGCCAGGTCAACGGCTATGCCGAGGCCAACGCGAAAAAGGAAAAGATCGCGCTCACCGGCGACGATTGCCGCGAAGGCCTCACCGCCGTGTTGTCGGTGAAGGTGCCGGATCCAAAGTTTTCGTCGCAGACCAAGGACAAGCTGGTGTCCTCGGAAGTGCGTCCCGTGGTCGAGAACGTGCTCAACGAGGCGCTGCAGGCCTGGTTCGAGGAGCACCCCTCCGAAGCCAAGATGATCGTCGGCAAGGTGATCCAGGCGGCGGCCGCCCGCGAAGCCGCGCGAAAAGCGCGCGAGCTGACGCGCAAGAGCCCGCTGTCGGTCTCCTCGCTGCCCGGCAAGCTCGCCGACTGCCAGGAGAAGGACCCGGCGAAATCCGAGCTCTTCATCGTCGAGGGTGACTCGGCAGGCGGCAGTGCCAAGCAGGGCCGCAACCGCGAATTCCAGGCCGTGCTGCCGCTGCGCGGCAAGATCCTCAATGTCGAACGTGTGCGTCCCGACAAAATGCTGCACAGCGAGCAGATCGGCACGCTGATCACCGCGCTCGGCACCGGCATCAGCGACGAATTCTCGATCGAGAAGCTGCGCTATCACAAGATCATCGTGATGACCGACGCCGACGTCGACGGCGCCCACATCCGCACGCTGCTGCTCACTTTCTTCTACCGGCAGATGCGCGAGATCATCGACGGCGGCTATCTCTATATCGCCCAGCCGCCGCTCTATAAGGTCAACCGCGGCAAGTCCGAGCAATATCTGAAGGACGAGCGGGCGCTGGAAGATTATCTGATCGATACCGGGCTCGACGACTGCGTCTATATTCCCGGCACCGGCGGCGATCGCACCGGCCGCGACCTGCGCTCGCTGGTCGACGACGCCCGCGCCGTCCGTGGCGTCCTGCGCAGCCTGCACACCCGCTACAATCGCAAGGTGATCGAGCAGGCCGCCATCACCGGCGTGCTCAACAAGGCGATCTACGGCAATCCGGAGAAGGCCGCCGCGGCCGCGCAATACATCGCCGCCCGCCTCGACACGCTCGCCGACGAGGTCGAGCGCGGCTGGATCGGTCAATACGTCGAAGGCCATGGCTTCCAGTTCGAGCGCACGGTGCGCGGCGTCAAGGACGTCGCCCTCATCGATGACGCGTTCCTGGGCTCGGTCGAAGCCCGCAAGCTCGACGAGTACACGGTCAAGCTCCAGGACGTTTATGCCCGCCCCGGCAAGCTGCGGCGCAAGGACACCGAGCACATGGTCTACGGCCCGGTCGATCTGTTCGAAGCGGTCACCGACGCCGGCCGCAAGGGCGTCTCGCTGCAGCGTTACAAAGGGCTGGGCGAGATGAATCCGGAGCAGCTCTGGCAGACGACGCTGGACGTCAATGCGCGATCACTGCTCCAGGTGAAGGTCAAGGAGGTCGATGAGGCCGACGACATCTTCACCAAGCTGATGGGCGACGTGGTCGAGCCGCGCCGCGACTTCATCCAGGAACATTCGCTGAGCGCGACGATCGATATCTGAGGCCGCTGGCTTTTGGATTTCGAACTGCTGGCCAAGCGCTCGCTGCAACCTCTCCCGCTTGCGGGGGAGGTCGGCGCGAAGCGCCGGGTGGGGGCTTTCTCCTCGCCGGGATACGCTCCGTAAACTTCGACAATCCCATCGCTGAAGCACCCCCTCCCCAGCCCTCCCCCGCAAGCGGGAGAGGGAGCGCACCTGTGTCGGGGCTGCGAAGCGATCGAGCCGCGACAAGTGCAGAATTGCTCCCGCGCTCAATTCTCGGTAGTTTCCGCCTCCAAACCAGCCGCCCCACCCAAAAACACAGCGAGAGACCACGTGGCGCCCATCCAGTACATCGTCGAGGGCGGTCACCGGCTCTCGGGCTCGATCGAGCCGTCCGGCAACAAGAATTCCGCGCTGCCGATCATCGCGGCAGCCCTGCTCACCGAGCATCCGGTGACGCTGGAAAACGTGCCGCGGATCCGCGACACCGAGACGCTGGTCGAGCTGATCCGCTCAGTCGGCGCTGCCGCGGAATGGACCGCCCGCAACACGCTTCATATTCACGCCAAGAGCATCCGCGCGGCCGATCTCGATCCGGACTTGTGCGTCCGCATCCGTGCCTCGATCCTGCTCGCGGGCCCCCTGCTCGCCCGCTGCGGCGAAGTGATGCTGCCGCCGCCCGGCGGCGACGTCATCGGCCGCCGAAGGCTCGACACGCATGTGCTCGCGCTCGAGCAATTGGGAGCCAAGGTCACCGCGACCGACCGGCTCGAATTCCGCGCTTCGAAGCTGACCGGCGCCGACGTGTTCCTGGACGAGCCCAGCGTGACCGCGACCGAGAACGCGCTGGTCGCAGCCGTCGCCGCCGAAGGCACCACCTATTTGCGCAACGCCGCGTCCGAGCCGCATGTGCAGGACCTCGCCAACTTCCTCGTTGCGCTCGGCGCTGAGATCGAGGGCATCGGCACCAACACCATGATTGTGCACGGTCCGGCGACGCTGGGCGGCGCGACCTACCGGATCCAGCCCGACCATATCGAGGTCGGCTCGCTGATCGGGCTCGCAGCCGTGACGCGTTCGCCGCTTCGCATCGTGCGCGCGGGCGTCGAGCATCTGCGCTCGATCCGCATGGGATTCGAGCGGCTCGGCATCGTCTGCCGCATCGAGGGCGACGATCTCATCGTGCCCTCGAACCAAACGCTGAAGATCCAGGACGATTTTGGCGGCCACGTGCCGAAGCTGGAGGACCAGCCCTGGCCGGCCTTCCCCGCCGATCTGATGTCGATCGCGATCGTCACCGCCACGCAATGCGAGGGCGTGATCCTGATGTTCGAGAAGATGTTCGAATCGCGGATGTTCTTCGTCGACAAGCTGATCGCGATGGGCGCGCGCATCGTGCTGTGCGATCCGCATCGCGCCATCATTGCCGGTCCAAGCCGGCTGCACGGCGCGACGATGACCTCACCCGACATTCGCGCCGGCATGGCCATGCTGCTCGCGGCCGTCTGTGCCGAGGGCACCTCGACCATCAACAACGCCGACCAGATCGAGCGCGGCTACGAGCGCATCGACGAACGGCTGAATGCGCTCGGCGCGAAGATCAGGCGCGTGCCCGAGCGGAAGGGGTGAGGCGCTTTCCGGCTCGAGATCGAAGAATGGTCTCGTGCCCCGGACGCAGCGCAGCACGCCAGTGATGCGCTGCTGAGCCGGGGCCCATGCGGCTGAGAACTGCGCTCGCGATTTTCTGGGTCCCGGCTCTGCGCAGCATCGCTTCGCGCTGCAGCGCGTCCGGGACACGCGCGAGGCCATGTTTTCGTCGCCCGGCTGTGCTATTGACCCGGCCATGCTCGACACCATCCAGCCTCGTTCGCAGCCGCAAGCCGGCGTGCCGCCAAATCCTCTCGCCGACGAATTCGTCGAGACGCTGCGGCTGGCCGTACCGATGATGCTGACGCAGCTCGGGCAGATCGCGATGATCACGACCGATCTCGCGCTGATCGGGCGGCTCGGCGAGAGCGCGGTCGCAGCAGCAGCGCTGGCGCATACGGTCTATTTCGTCAGCTTCACCTTCGGGCTCGGATTGATGGCGGCGGTGTCGCCGCTGGTCGCGCAGGCCTTTGGCGCCGGCGATATCAGACGCATCCGCCGCTCCTTGCGCGTCGGCTTGTGGGTCGCGTTGCTGATCTCGCTGCCGATGATGGCCTCGCCGCTCTATGGCGAGCACATCCTGGTCGCACTCGGTCAGGCGCCGCACTCGGCCGCGCTCGCCCAGCGTTATCTGAATGGCCTCGCCTGGGGCATCGCGCCGGCGCTCGGCTTCATCGCGCTGCGCAGCATGATGAGCGCGGTGAACCGGCCGCAGGCCCCGCTGTGGATCACGCTCGCGGCGATCCCCGTCAATGCCGCATTGGTCTACGCCCTGATCCACGGCCTGTTCGGCCTGCCGGAGCTCGGCCTGTTCGGCGCGGGGCTTGCGACCACCATCGTCAATCTCGGCACGTTCGTCGCCACGCTCGCCATTGCGGGGCTGCGCAAGCCGTTCGCGGACTATCGTCCGCTTGCCCATCTCTGGCGAATCGACTGGCCCCTGATGCGCAAACTCATCGCGATCGGCGCCCCGATCTCGTTCTCGCTGCTGCTGGAATATGGCCTGTTCTCTTCGGCGGCGCTGCTGATGGGGTTGATCTCGATCACTGCGCTCGCGGCGCATCAGATCGCGCTCCAGGTCACCGCCGTGCTGTTCATGGTCCCACTCGGTATCGGCATGGCGGCCACCGTGCGGGTCGGCCACGCCTTCGGCCGCGGCGACCCGGCCGCAGTGAAGCGCGCAGGTCTCGTCGCCGCCGTGATCGGGATCGCGTTCGTCTCGGCGCTGACCGTTGCGATCATTCTCGGCCGCTATCAGCTGGGACGGCTGTTCTTCGGCAGCAGCGAAGCCAGCATGGCGACCGTGGAGCTGACCGCAACGCTGCTGCTGGTCGGCGCGACCTTCTTCATTGCCGATGCCATCCAGACCATCATGGGCGGCGCGCTGCGCGGCATCAATGACACCAGGATGACGTTGGTATTCGCCGCGATCGGCTATTGGTGCGTGGGCTTTCCCATCGCCTGGTGGCTTGCCTTTCACGCCGATCTCGGCGCGGTCGGTGTCTGGATCGGACTGTCGATCGGATCGTTCGTCTATGCCGGACTTCTGATCTTGCGCTTCCGGATGCTGACGCGCAGACTGGCGGGATGAACGGGACTGTCCGCGAAGTTACCCCCGATGTTGACGCCGGCACGCTGCTGGCCGGTGCGCAGTTCATCGACGCCTTTCGCGTAGAGATCGGCACAGCACCGGTGAATGCCCGCGAGGCCTGCACCAGGATGGTGTTGCAGGGACCGCGCTGGATCGGTGCACTGACACGCCTGCGCAACATTCTGGTGACGCCCTTTGGATTGAAGACATCGGGCGAGGGCACGCCAGCGCCGGGCGGTTTGATCGGCTTGTTTCCGGTGCTGAGCGAAACGCCGGAGCAGCTGGTCGCCGGGTTCGATGATTATCATCTCGACTTCCGCATCGTGGTCGATGTGGCCGGCGAAGCGGTGCCGCGCCACGTCACCTTGACCACGCTGGTGCGGACTAACAATCGGCTGGGCCGCGCCTACCTCGCGCTCATCACGCCCTTCCACAAGCTTGTGGCCCGCAGCATGATGGGGCGGATTGCGGAGCCGGCCCGGTGACGCTCTCCGTCGACCTCTTCTACTCCTTTCGCAGCCCGTTCAGCTATCTGGCGCTGCCCAAGACGCTGAAGCTCGTCGAAGACTACGATCTGGCGGTGAATTTGCGGCCGGTCTATCCGCTCGCAGTCCGAGTGCCCGGGTTTTTCAAGAAGGCCAGCCCGAACTTCATTCGCTATGTGGTGCTCGACAGCAGGCGCGTGGCGCAGCACGAGGGCATTCCGTTCCGCTTTCCGAGGCCGGATCCGATCGTCCAGGACAAGACAACATTCGACGTCGCGGCCGAGCAACCCTACATCCACCGCCTGACCCGGCTTGGTGCCATGGCGCAGCTCGAGGGACGCTCGCTCGCATTCACCGACGCGATCGCCCGCGTGCTGTGGGACGGCTCGGTGGCGGGCTGGAACGAAGGCGATCATCTTGCGCGCGCCGCCGACAAGGCCGGCTTCGATCTCGCCGCGATGGATGCCGCGATCACCGCCGACCCGGATCGCTACGAGCAGGTGATCACGGAGAACGAGAAGGACCACGCCGCCTCCGGCCATTGGGGCGTGCCGACCTTCGTGTTCGAGAACGAGCCGTTCTTCGGCCAGGACCGCATCGATTTGCTGGTCTGGCGCATGCAGGACAAGGGCCTGACGCGGCGCTAGCTCACTCCGCCACGCGCGCGGGCTTGTCGGTCGCGGCCTCCGACCATTCGCCGACGACGCGATCGAGATCGCAGAGATTCTGGTGCATCTGCTCCAGCGAAAAGCCGAGCGCGAAGAAGCGCTCCGCGGTGTCGCTGGGCTGGCCGCGGATCAGGCCATCCTGACGCACGGCGGCGACTGCCTCGGCATAGTGCTGAAGCGCGACATGCACGGGGTGGATCGGCGGCGCGCCGGCGCCCTCGCGCAAGGCTGCGGCCGCCGAACGCAGGAAGCGCGCGATCACGGTCGAGACTTCCGTCAGCGGTGCGGCAAGCCGTGTCTGCACCTCGGCCGGCAACGGCACCACGGTCGAGCGGCCGATCATCACGACGTCATGGCGCAGCCGCAAGATCGTGCGCAACAACGGGCCGGTGTCCGGCCCGCTCGACAATCGCGCCGAGCGCTCGCGCTCGGCTTCGGCGCCAATGGTATTCATGCCCACCATTGCGGTGCCGATACCGTCCTGAATCCGATGCAGCGCGTCATTGTCGCGGCCGCGCGTCAGGCCCGCGAGCAATTCGGTGAAGGCCTCCGCGATCAATTCGAGCAGTTTTGCCGCGCTGGCGCGGATTTGCCGCACCGCGCGCGAGGGCAGCACCAGGAAGGAGACGAGCAGCCCCGTCACCGCGCCGACCGCGACTTCGCTGACGCGATCGATCGCAGAGGCCATGGGATCGGCATGATGCATCGAGGGAAGCACGAGCACGATCACGGCCGTCACCGTTGCAGAGCTCAGATTCGGATAGATCGATGCGACAAAGGCAAGCGGCGCCACGGCCAGCACCAGCAGACCCAGCAGGCCCAGTTCGCCGGAATAGGGGATCAGGATTGCGATGGCGCCGCCATAGATCGCGCCGCCGATGGTGCCGAGCATGTAGTCGCGTGTCGCCTTCAGCGAGCGCCCGACGCTCATCTGGGTCACGATGATGGACGTGAGGACGGCCCAGAGCGGCAACAAGAGATGCAGCGCGGTGGCGAGCGCGTAGGCGCCGGTGGCCGCCACCGTGACCCGGACCGCCAGCCCCAATTGGGTCTTTCGCGACCAGACCCGGTCGAACAGCTCTCCTGCGAATGCCATGGTCGCGTATCCCCGTCCAACCCTCGTAAGCCAGCCAAAAGCATAGCTGATGCCCGCAGCCCCGAGGCCGCTTGAAAGGCCAAATCAGCCCGCCTAACTTGCGCGCCAAAACGAGGAAACACGATGGCTCACGAAACCGCAACGCTCGCCGCCTATGTCGCCAACCTGAAATTCCAGGATATTCCGACGGAAGTGCTGGATCGGACAAAAGTCCTGACGCTGGACTTCCTCGGCAGCGCCATCCGCGCCCGCAGCGAAGCGGAATCCACCCCCTCGATCCTGAAGATGCTGGAGGCGCTTGCGCTCGATACCAAGGGCGAATCCACCGTGTTCGGCGACACCAAGACCTGGACGCCGGCGGTCGCGGCGCTGCTCAACGGCGCCCTCGGCCATTCGCTCGACTTCGACGACACGCATGCGGATTCCTCGCTGCATCCGAGCGCGCCGGTCGTTCCGGCCGCCTTCGCCGTCGGCGAGATGGTCGGCGCGTCGGGCCGCGACGTGCTGACCGCGATCGTGGCGGGCTATGAGGTCTGCTGCCGGCTCGGCAACGCGCTCGACCCGACCTCGCATTATGCCCGCGGCTTCCATCCGACCGCCACCGCCGGCACCTATGGCGCAGCCGCGGCCGCCGGCAAACTGTTCGGCCTCTCCGAGCAACAGCTCATCGCCGCCTTCGGAGTCGCCGGCAGCCAAGCCGCGGGCTCGCTGCAATTCCTGGTCAATGGCGCCTGGAACAAACGCTACCAGGTCGGCGCCGCCGCGATGAATGGCGTGATCGCCGCGACGCTGGCGCGCAACGATTTCGTCGGCGCGACGGAATCCGTCGAGGGCAAGCATGGCCTGCTCGCCGGCTACACCGACGATGCGCATCCCGACAAGGCGGTCGCCGAGCTCGGCAAGACCTACGAGACCATGAAGATCGGCGTCAAACCGTATCCGAGCTGCCGCTATACCCACGCCGCGATCGACGCGCTGATCGCGATGCGGCGCGAGCACAATCTGACACCCGATCAGGTCAAGCGGGTGGAGATCGGCCTGCATCGCAACGGCATCACGCTCACCGGCGACGCCGCGACCAAGCGGCACCCGACCTCGATCGTCGGCGGCCAGTTCTCGATGTTCTTCACCGGCGCGCTCGCGCTCGATCAGGGGTCATTTGGCTGGGACGACTACACCCGCCTTGGGGACGCAGCCATCGACGCGCTCGCCGACAAGTTCGACGTGGTACAGGACGATCGTCTCGAAGTCGGCCGCACTCACCCCTTTGGCGCGCGCGTGAGTATCACGACGGACGACGGCGTGCACGAGCGGCTCTATGCCGATCCCTCGGGAGAGCCGACCTCCTTCCCCGATGCGCGGGCGATGCAGCAGAAGTTTTTGACGCTGGCCCGCCCGGTGCTGAACGCGCGCGCGGAGAAATTCGCGGACGCGATCATGACGCTGGAGCGGTTCGATCGCGTGGCGAAGGCGACGGAGCTGGGGAGGTGAAGCACCTCAATTCACCCCCGCCAGCTTTCCCTTCTCGCGCGTAACCGCAACCACGTCGCGCACCAGATCGAACACACCGTCGGCTTCCGGCGGCGCGTTCGGCGAACGGCCTAACCGCACGATCACGAGTCGTTCCGACGGAATCACGATCGTGTACTGACCGATGGTGCCCTTGGCGAAGAAGGCATCACGCGGCCAGCCGTGCTCGACGCGGAAGGTCGCGCCAAAGCTGTCGCCCTGGTTGGTCCAGAAGCCGGCGCCGATACCGACCCAGGCATTGGGCGTCGCCGACACCGAATAATTCACCCAGCCCTCGGGCAGGATGCGCTTGCCGCCGGCGACGCCGTCGTTGAGATAGAGCTGGCCGAACCGCGCCCAGTCGCGCGCGGATGCGAGCATCTCGCTCGACCCCTTGATCGTGCCGGCGCCGTCGAGCTGGAGCGTGACGTGGCGCATGCCGAGCGGCACGAACAATTCGTGGTGCGCGAAGGCAAGCGCTCCTTCGGAATTGCCGCCGGCGGCCTTGCGGATCAGATGCGCGAGCATGATGGTGTTGCCATCGTGATAATTCCACACGGTGCCCGGCGCGGTCGCAAGCGGCATGCTCGCGGCATAGGCGGCCATGTCGGCCTCCACGAATTTCATGCGATTGACCGGCTCGAACGCCGAGCCGAGCGAGGCCTGCAGCGAGCTGCCGAGCGCCAGGCCGGCGGTGTGGCGCAGCAATTGATCGAGGGTGATGGCGTGACGCGGATCGTCCGGATTTGTCCAGGCGGCGACCGGTGCGGGCCCGTCCAGCTTCAGTCTGCCCTGGCGCACGAGAATCCCGGTGAGAGCCGAGATCACGGACTTGGTCATGGAGAAGCCGAGCAGCGGCGTCTCCGGTCCGATGCCGTCCGCATAGCGCTCGGCGATGACGCGACCCGATTTCATGACGACGATTGCGCGGGTGCGGCGGAATGGCGGCGATGTCGGCTCAGCGAAGGCGCGATCGAGCGCGGCTGACAGCTCCGGGCTTTGCGGCGACACGATTGCGGGGCCGGCGATCTCGGGCAACAACGCCGGCTGCCTGTCATCAGGCGGCAGCCGGACGTCGGCAATCTCCGCACCGTGCTCAAGCGTGCAGCCGAGGCCCTCGCGATACACGGCATGGCTGCGGCCAATGCCGAACAGCGTCACCGTAACGTCCTTGCGCGCGCGATCGACCTGATAGTCCATCGCCCAGGTGAGCAAACCGGCGCCCGGCATCGCATCAATGGTCTCCGTCAAATTACGCCTGACATCGAGGCCCGAGACAAACGTCTCGGAACAGAGCACGTCGGCGATGAAGCCGGTGGCGACCTTGGGCACGTCATGGGCGCGAACCGCGCCGAGCGCGAGGCCGGCAAAGACGATGGTGGCGGTGAGAAGGACAATCTTGCGGCGGGTCACGGGCTTGCTCCGGCTTGAGGCGTGTGCCGGAGACGAAGCGGCATTCACGCGATGCCCGCTCGCCGAATTTGGAAAACGGCGTAGCTGGAAACCGCGAGACGCTCGCCGATTCTGAGATACTCTAGATATTTCAGTGCACTAAGGCCTAGACAGCATTCACCTTGAGCCGCCGGTATTCCGTCGGCGTCACGCCGGTCACGGCCTTGAAGGCGCGGTTGAAAGGGCCGAGCGACTGGAAGCCAGAGTCCATCGCGATGGTGATGACGGGGACCTCGGCCTGAGCGGGATCGGCCAGCGCGGCCTTGGCCTCCTCGATCCGGTGGTTGTTCAGGAACACATTGAAATTTCGGTAGCCGAGCCCCTGGTTGATCAGCCGACGGAGCCGGTATTCGGGAATTTTCAGCCGGCCCGCGAGCACGCCGATGCTGATGTTCTCCTGGCGATAGATCCGCTCGTGCGCCATCAGCCGCATCAGGGCGTCGATCAGCTTTTGGTCGGCGGCGTCCTCGCCCACAGGCTGGCTCGCCGCGATCGCCGGCGCAGCCTCCGCGGCGGCCGGAAACAGGTCGGCGCCGTCGACCCGCATCATCGCATAGACGATGGCCACAACGATGCCGGCGAGCACGCCGGCGTTGACGGTGTTGGCGACATCGCCGACCTCGCTGCCGGCGACAAGGATCTGGAGCAGCGCGTTCAATCCGCCATAGAGCGCGGCAGCACAGACGATGAAGATGCGAACACGGCGGCGGCGCTCGACCAGATCGGCCGACCATGAGCCGATCGTCTGCATGATCGCGAGCGCAATGAAGCCGAGCACAATCAGGTTCACCGCGGTGACGGCGAACCGGACATGCCCGCCGGGTGCGATCCAGAGACAACTGACGAAGCTGAACGCTGTCACCAACCCCCAGGTCAATCCGTGCCACCGGCGCAGGCGAAACTCATCGTCGAACAATGCGCGCGTGAACAGCCAGAACACCACGATATTGCCGGTCGACACCGCGATCAGCGGCGCATGCCATGCCGGGACCAGCGATGAAGTTCCGACGGAATAGCTCACAGCATGCGCGGCCGAGCCGAGCGCAAAGGCCGCACCGAGCCGGGCTGCCAGCACATTGCGGAAATCCGAGAGCAATGACGCTGCCAGCACCAGCAGCAGCGCCACGGCGGCGGCGCGAAAGGCGAGCTCGGTTGCGGCAAGGGTCATCGGGTGATGCGATGGGTCGCGGTTGACATCAGCCAAACATCCTTCGTCAGGCGTATGTTTTCAAGCACCATCCGCACCACAGCTGTCATCGTCCGGCTTGACCGGACGATCCAGTACGCCGAGACGGCAGTGATCGAACCGATAGGCCGCGGCGTACTGGATCGCCCGCTTTCGCGGGCGATGACGGCGGAGTGTGTGGCCCAGGCTTAGCCGCGACGGCCGCACGAAATCCTGCTACGATTTAGCTCGAAAAAGCCAAAAGGAGCCCTACCATGAGCTGGCAACCCTCGAACGATCCCGTGCTCGGCGATCCCATGTCCTGCGATGCGCTCGATCTCGTCATCGTGCCGCGCACGCGCGATCTCGGCGACGGCTTCGCGGTGCGGCGCGCGCTGCCGCACGGCAAGCGGCAGATGGTCGGACCCTTCATCTTCTTCGATCATTTCGGGCCGGTGCAATTCGTCTCCGGCAAGGGCATGGACGTACGGCCGCACCCGCATATCGGGCTTGCTACCGTCACCTATCTGTTCGACGGCGCGATCATGCATCGCGACAGCGAGGGCAACATCCAGGAGATCCAGCCCGGCGCGATGAATTTGATGACAGCCGGCCGCGGCATCGCGCATTCCGAGCGCACGCCGGATGTGCAGCGCGCCTCGGGGCAGAAGATGCTGGGCCTGCAAAGCTGGATCGCGCTGCCGGCCGGATCGGAAGAGATCGCACCGTCGTTCCAGCACTACGGCGCGGGTGACCTGCCGATGGTCTCCGAGCGCGACTTCACCGCGAAGGTGATCGCGGGCTCGGCCTTCGGCGTCACCTCGCCTGTTTCGATGGTGTCGCCCTGGTTCTATACCGAGGTCACGGCGGTCGCGGGCGCGATCGTGCCGCTCGATCCCGATCACGAGGAGCGCGCCATCTACGTCGTCGATGGCGAGGTCGAGATCGCGAACGAGCGCTACGAGGGGCCGCGACTGCTAATCTTCCGTCCGGGCGACCGCATCACGGTGAGGGCGCTCAAGGCCACGCGGATGATGTTTCTGGGCGGCGACGCCCTGGAGGGCCCGCGCCACATCTGGTGGAATTTCGTCTCCTCCAGCAAGGAGCGGATCGAGCAGGCCAAGCAGGACTGGAAAACCGGCCGCTTCGCCGCAGTTCCGCAGGAACATGAGTTCATTCCGCTGCCGGAATAGGCTATCCCGGTTTCCGGTCGCGCGATCAGGCGCGGCCGGATGTCCTGTCGCAAGGCCTTGCTCCGAAAGTTCTGCCGATGACCGCCATGCTCTCCAGCGACCTGCCCCTGCCTAAGATCGGGCGCGGCAAGGTGCGCGATATCTACGCCGTCGACGACGACCGCCTGCTGCTCGTCACCACCGACCGCATCAGCGCCTTCGACGTCGTGATGGGCGAGACCATTCCGATGAAGGGCGCGGTGCTGACGCAAATCAGCGCCTTCTGGTTTGGCGAGCTCGAAGGCGTGGTGCCGCATCACATGATCAGCGCCGACACCGACGAGATCATCGCCGCTGTGCCGGCCTTGAAGCCGCATCGCGCCGAAATTCTCGGCCGCGCCATGCTGTGCCGCCGCACTACGGTATTTCCGATCGAATGCGTGATCCGCGGTTATCTCTCGGGCTCGGCCTGGAAGGAATATGCGGCAAGCGGGACGCTGGCCGGCGAGAAGCTGAAAGCAGGCCTTGTCGAAAGCGAGAAGCTGGAGCCTTCGATCTTCAGCCCGGCGACCAAGGCCGAGACCGGCCATGACGAGAACATCACCATCGCGAAGATGCGCGAGGTCGTCGGCGACGAGACGGCCTACACGCTCGAGAGCATGACGCGCGCGATCTACACGCTCGGCGAGGAGCTCGCCCGCGAGCAGGGCATCATCATCGCCGACACCAAGTTCGAATTCGGCCGCGACAAGGACGGCCGCATCATCCTGATCGACGAAGTCATGACGCCGGACTCCTCGCGATTCTGGGCCGTCGACGCCTACAAGCCCGGCCAGCCGCAGGCGAGCTTCGACAAGCAGCCGCTGCGCGACTATCTCGACGTCGAACGCCGCGCCGGCCGCTGGAATGGCGACGCCCCGCCGCCGCCTTTGCCCGCAAGCGTGGTGGACGCGACCAGCAAGCGATATCTGGAAGCATACCGCCGGGTGACGGGGAGTGAGCTGAAGATTTAGCTCGGCTGTTTCGTCCCGCTCCGTCATTGCCCGCCGGCTCGATGCCTCCCCGGCGTCGTCCTGGCGAAAGCCAGGACCCATACCGCGAGGTCTCTCGCGTGCGTTCGGTGCAAATCCCGAATGCACAGACTTCGCCAAACTGCTCCCCGGGGTAATGGGTCCTGGCTTTCGCCAGGACGACGACGAATGGCGGGCGCTTCGGTTTCTTCCATCCGGCTTGCAAGAATCCTGTTGCGCTGGGCTCGCAGTCGTCTACCTCTCGGAGGGGAATATTCACGAGCGAGTGTCACGGCGTGACAGATCCAGCGATTGGCTTCACTCCGTCGACCGGGCTTAATCCGGCTCTCAAGCGCGCGCTGAATGATATATTGGGCGGGAGCGCCGCCAGCGTCCTGACCGTCACATTCGGACTGTCCTACTCGCTGCTGATCTTCGCGGGGCCGTTGTCGCCCTATCTGTCCTACGGCATCACGGCAACTTTCGTCAGCTCTGCGGTGCTTGCGGCCGTCGTCGCGCTCGGCAGCTCCCTGCCCTTCGCGATTGCAGCCCCCGACAGCTCGACCGCGGCGGTGACGGGTATCCTGGCGGCCTCCGTGGTCGAACGCATCGAGACGGCGAACCTGCCAGCGCCGTTGCTGTCACCGGTCCTGATCACGCTCGGCCTGTCGACGATGCTGACAGGATTGGTGCTGTGTGGACTGGGCCTGACCCGGCTTGGCCGCGCCATCCGCTACGTGCCTTATCCGGTGGTCGGCGGCTTCCTCGGCGCAACCGGACTTCTCATCGTCATGGGTGCGGTCCGGGTGATCACCGACCATCCCCTGCAATTCGCGACACTGTCGCACTTCGCCAACCGTACCATCCTGCTGGAGCTGGGTGCCGCCTGCGCGATGGCGCTGGTGCTGTATTTCACCTGGCACCGCTCGCGCAGCCCGTTCGGACTGCCGATCATCCTGGTCGGCGGCGTGCTCACCGCGCATCTGGCATTCTGGATCACCGGCGTTTCCTTCGACGACGCGCGCACGTTGGGCTGGACCTTTCAGTCCCCGCCGCAAGCGGTCTTCATGCTGCCCTGGCACAGCGACGATCTCGCCCGATATCCCTGGTTTGCCATCCCGGACCTGCTTGGCAATGTCGTCGCCGTCATCTTCGTCACGGCATCGAGCACGCTGTTCAACACCACCGGCATCGAGGTGGCCACGCATCGCGAAGCCAATCTGGAATCTGAGCTGAACGTCACCGGCGCCGCCAATATCCTGACCGGCGTGCTGGGCGGCTACCCCGGCTGCAGCTCGACCAGCCGCTCGATGCTCAATTTCTCCAGCGGCGGCCGCGGGCGCCTGTCCGGCCTCACGGCCGCAGCGCTGTCGCTGCTGGTGCTCGCCGTCGCACCCGAGCTGCTTGGCTTCATCCCCAAATTCGTGCTCGGCGGCCTGTTGCTCTATCTCGGCGCCGACCAGCTGCACAAATGGATCGTCGAGTCGCGCAAGCGGCTGTCGAAGCTGGAATATCTGTCGCTGATCACCATCATCGCGATCATCGTCGCCTGGGGTTTTGTGCCGGGCATCCTGATCGGCGTCATCATCGGCTGCGCGACGTTTGCGTTCAGCGCCGCACGGGTGGAGTCGATCAAGTACAGTTTCGACGGCTCGGAGTACCGCTCCTCGCTCGACCGCTCGCGCGACGATCAGGACGTGCTGCTGGCCCATGGCGGCAAGATCCAGGGACTCAATCTCCAGAGCTATCTGTTCTTCGGCTCCGCCAACCGGCTCTACCAGCACGTCAAGCGGCTGCTGCAGGAGCGGCCCGAATGCCGCTATCTGCTGTTTGACTTCAAGCTCGTCACCGGCGTCGATTCATCGGCTGCCTATAGCTTCGCCCAGATCAAGCGCAGCGCCGGCGAACTCGGCGTCGAGCTGATCCTGGTGCATCTGTCGGCCACGGCCGAGAAGGTGCTGCGCTCCAGCGACTTCGTCGGCGAGGGCGTCACCATCATCCCCGAGCTCGATCGCGCGCTGGAATGGTGCGAGAACGAGCTCATCTCGCAGCATCAGGAGCTGGCGCAGGAAGAAGCCAGCCTGCGCGACTGGTTCACGCGAATGCTTGGCAGCGAGGATGGCGCCGACGAACTGATCCGCCGCTGCCAGCGCATCGAGGTCGAAGCCGGCGAGGTCATCGTGCAAGCCGGCGATCCCGCCGATTCCATGCATTTCATCCTCGACGGCCGCGTCGGTATCATGATTCCTGCCGACGACGACCGCACCACGCGCGTGCGCAGCCTCGGCCGTTACACCACGATCGGCGAGATGGGGCTGGTGTCACAGACACCGCGCAGCGCCACCATCCAGGCCGAAGTCGACAGCGTGCTCTACGTGCTGAATACGCACCAGTTCGACGCGATCAAGGTCGAGGATCCCGCACTCAGCCACAAGCTGCTGACCTATTTCGTGTCGGTCATGGCGGAGCGGCTGACATTCGCGAACCGCACGATCGCGGTGTTGCGGCGGTAGCGAGGCCGTAGCGCAACTAGCGCACCACACATTGGATGTCGTCCTGGCGAAAGCCAGGACCCATACCGCGGAATCTATCTATCGCAGGCGGTGGAAGTACCGGACCACCAATCTCCGCCAAACGCCTCGCCGGGGTATTGGGTCCTGGCTTTCGCCAGGACGACCCTGGAGGGGGCATTGCGTTCATCACATCCGCGAATGATGGCGAGCCCTACACCCCCGCCATCATCACGTATTTGATCTCGACATATTCTTCCATGCCGTGATGCGAGCCTTCGCGGCCGAGGCCGCTTTCCTTGACGCCGCCGAAGGGCGCGACTTCGGTCGTGATCAGGCCGGTGTTGACGCCGACCATGCCCGACTCCAGCGCTTCGGCGACGCGCCAGACGCGGCCGAGATCGCGGGAGTAGAAGTAGGAGGCGAGCCCGAACGGCGAGGCGTTGCACATCGCGATCACGTCGGCCTCGTCCTTGAAGCGGATCACCGGCGCGAGCGGGCCGAAGGTTTCCTCTTGCGCCACCAGCGAGTCCGGCTTGACGTCGGAGAGCACCGTCGGCTCGAAGAACGAGCGTCCGAGCTCGCTGCGCTTGCCGCCGGTGACGACCTTGGCGCCGCGCTTCACGGCGTCCGCAATGTGGCGCTCGACCTTGTCGACCGCTTTCAAATTGATCAGCGGGCCTTGCGTGACGCCGGTTTCCGTACCGTCGCCGATCTTCATCGCCGCGACCTTCTTCGACAGCTTCTGCACGAACTCGTCGTAGATCTTGTCCTGGGCGTAGATGCGGTTGGCGCAGACGCAGGTCTGGCCCATGTTACGGTATTTCGAGACGATGGCGCCTTCGACCGCCGCATCGATATCGGCGTCGTCGAACACGATGAACGGCGCGTTGCCGCCGAGCTCGAGGCCGAGCCGCTTCACGCCGACGGAGGCCTGCCGGTAGAGAATCTTGCCGACCGCAGTCGAGCCGGTGAAGCCGACGAAACGCACGGCCGGATGCTCGCACAGCACCTTGCCGATCGGCGCGGCATCGCCGGTGATGATGTTGAACACCCCCTTGGGCACGCCGGCTTTCTCCGCGAGCGCGGCAAGCGCCAGCGCCGACAGCGGCGTTTCATTGGCGGGCTTGAGCACCACGGTGCAGCCGGCCGCAAGCGCCGGCGAAACCTTTCGTGTGATCATCGAGTTCGGGAAATTCCACGGCGTGATCGCGCCGCAGACGCCGATCGGCTGCTTGATCGCGAGCAAGCGCGCATCCGGCCGCTGCGTCGGAATGGTCTCGCCATAGACGCGGCGGGCTTCCTCGGCGAAAAATTCGACATAGGCGCCGCCGATGTCGACCTCGCCGAGCGCTTCACTGAGCGGCTTGCCCTGCTCAGAGGTGAGGATCAGCGCGAGGTCCTCGCGATTGGCGATGATCAGCTCGAACCATTTGCGCAAGATATTGGAGCGCTGCTTGGCGGTGTGCTTGGCCCAGCCCGGGAAGGCGCGTTCGGCTGCTTCGACGGCCCTGGTGGCATCATCCGCGGAGAGCTGCGGAACCTTTGCAAGCTCGACGCCGGTGGCGGGATTGTTGACCGCGAAGACCGGCGAGCCGACCCAGGCGCCGTCGATGTAGCAGGCCTCCTTCAGCAGCGACGGGTCCTTCAACCGGTCGCGCAAATTGGACGTGGCGTGCTGGGCACGTGCGGCGGCGGACGGGGTCATGGCGTTGCTCCTGCGGGGCTTTTGCGGGCTGTTCCGGTTCGGCCGGAATATAGGGAGAAGCGGCGCGCAATGCACCGTCCCGCAACGCACATCTGCTGGGAGCCAGGCTAGGAGCGGCGCGTCCTTACGCCGCGCCGCTCAGATAGGTCTCGCGCCGCCCGATCATGCGCTCGGCGGCCGCCTTGGCGTCGGCCTTGGAGGAGGTCGCGCAGGTCCGGTATTCGAGATCGGGGACGTCGGACGCGTTGCGGCGGCCGAACCAGGACTTCGAGCCGACCGGCAGCAGCGCAAGCGCCTGCGCCAGATTGTCGACCGCGCCGAACGAATAGAGCGCACCGGTGCCGGCGATGCGGACCTCATAGATCCCAGGCGCGATCGGCGCTTCCAGGTTTTCGCCCCGTCCGGCACGGGGATAGCGCTTCCATTCGCTCCAGGTCGAAATCATCTGAGGTCCCCCTGGCGGCCGGTGGGCGGCCGCCAAATTTGCATCAAGTCTTAACGTTTGCCCGCGATTGGGCCCGGTGCTGAACGCCACAACTCACAAAATGTTTCAAGTGCTCGAAAACTTTCGAAACATTTCGCCCAGGCCCATCCAAGGGCACGGCTGGTTGCGGACATCCACCGAAGATTGTGACTGCGTGTTGCGGTTCGGCCTATTGTCGTCCTGCGTGGGTGACGGACCGTCAAGTCACGACATCGCGACCGCGGCAGGTACGCGGATGTGCTTGCCGGGCGGCGGACGCGGGAGGACAATCGATCGCTTCCAACAATAATCAAACCGGAGGAAACGCGTATGCAAGGCAAAGCTGAGATCGATCAGATTCTGCGCCAGAAGAGCGAAGCCGGAGAGATTCCCGGCGTCGTCGCCATTGCTGCCAGCGGTACCGACGTGCTGTATCAGGGCGCGTTCGGCAAACGCGACCTGTCCAAGCCGGATGCGATGACCGCCGACAGCGTGTTCTGGATCGCATCGATGACGAAGGCGGTGACATCAGCGGGCGCGATGCAGCTCGTCGAACAGGGCAAGCTGTCGCTGGATGCGCCGATCGGCGAGGTGTTGCCTGATCTCGCCAAGCCGCAGGTGCTCGAAGGCTTTGACGCCAAGGGCGAGGCCAAGCTGCGGCCAGCCAAGGGGCCGATCACACTGCGCCAGCTCATGACCCACACGGCAGGCTTCTGCTACAACATGTGGAACGGCGATCTCGCGGTCTATCTGGACAAGAACGGCATCCCCGCCATCACCACCTGCCAGAACGCGGCATTGAAGACGCCTATTATGACCGACCCCGGCACGCGCTGGGAATACGGCACCAATATCGATTTCGTCGGCAAGGCGGTGGAAGCCGTCAGCGGCAAGCGCCTCGATGCCTATCTGCGCGACAATCTGTTCGCACCGCTCGGCATGAGCGATACCGCTTTCAAGATCACCGCCGACATGCGCAAGCGCCTGGTCGGCATGCATGCGCGTGGCGAGGATGGCCAGCTCGCCGCGATCCCGTTCGAGCTCGAACAGGAGCCGGAATTCCATATGGGTGGCGGCGGCCTTTATTCGACCGCGGCCGATTATATCAGGTTTACCCAGATGATCCTCAACAAGGGCCGCGGCAACGGCAATCAGGTGCTGAAGGCCGAGACCATCGCGACGATGGGGCAGAACCACATCGGCGATCTCGCCATGGGCAAGATGACCACGGCGGCGCCGATGTACACCAATGACGTCGATCTCTATCCGGAGCAGGTGAAGAAGTGGGGCCTCAGCTTCATGATCAACACCGCCAAGACCGCCGAGGGGCGCAGCGCGGGCAGCCTCGCCTGGGCGGGCCTCGCCAACACCTACTACTGGATCGACCCGGCGCGCGACGTCACCGGCGTGATCCTGATGCAGTTGCTGCCATTCGCCGACGCAAAGTGTCTCGAGGCTTTTGCCGGCTTCGAGCGCGGTGTCTATGCCGGGCTCGATGCCGGCAGCGGGCAGAAGGCGGCGTAAGGCGCGCCTGACTCTCACGACGCGTCACGGCCGGGCTTGTTGTCCCGGCCGTCACGCACCTGACTGGAGGACATGATCTTGGCAGACAAAGCCGACAGTTACGTTTGCGGCATCTCCGACACGCCGCTGCTCGGCGACACCATCGGGCGCAGCCTCGATCAGGCCGCGCGGCGCTGGGGCGATCGCGAGGCGCTGGTCTCGCCCAGCCACGGCGTGAGGTGGACATGGAGGGAGTTTGCCGAGCGGGTCGACGCGCTCGCCGCCGGCTTTGTCGCGCTCGGTCTCGAACGCGGCGAACGGATCGGCATCTGGTCGCTGAACCGGCCGGAATGGACGCTGACACAATTCGCCGCCGCCAAGGCCGGCCTTATCCTGGTGACGATCAATCCGGCCTACCGGCTGAGCGAGCTGGAATTCGCGCTTCACAAGGTCGGATGCAGCGCCATCGTCACCGCGACGGCGTTCAAGACCAGCAACTACATGGACATGCTCAACACGCTGTTGCCGGAGCTCGCGAGCGCCAAGCCCGGGCAATTGCACGCCGCGCGGCTACCGGCCTTGCGCATCGTGATCCAGATCGGCGGCCCCGCCTGTCCGGGCACGATTCCGTTCGACGAGGTCACCGGCATGGCCGGACCCCTGCACCGCGAGCAGCTCGCCGCGCTCGGTGCCTCCCTGCAATTCGACGATGCCGTCAACATCCAGTTCACCAGCGGAACGACGGGATCGCCCAAGGGCGTGACGCTGACCCATCACAACATTCTCAACAACGGCTATTTCGTCGGCCGCGCCATGCGCCTGACCGAACAGGACCGCATCTGCATTCCGGTGCCGCTCTATCATTGCTTCGGCATGGTGATGGGCAATCTCGCCTCCGTCACGCTCGGCGCGACCATGGTCTATCCCGGCGAGGGGTTTGATCCGCTCGCGACGCTGCGGACGATCGAGCAGGAAAAATGCACCGCGCTGTACGGTGTGCCGACGATGTTCATCGCCGAACTCGACCACAGCGAATTCTCGAACTTCAATCTGACATCGTTGCGCACCGGCATCATGGCCGGTGCACCCTGCCCGATCGAGGTGATGAAGCGCGTCAATAGCGAGATGAACATGGGCGAGGTCACGATCGCCTATGGCATGACCGAGACGAGCCCGGTCAGCTTCCAGAGCGCCGTCGACGATCCGCTCGATCGCCGCGTCTCGACGGTCGGGCGAATCCATCCGCATGTCGAGGTCAAGGTCGTCGATCTCGACGGCAAGATCGTCAAGCGCGGCGAACGGGGCGAGCTCTGCACCCGTGGCTACAGCGTGATGCTGGGCTATTGGGAGGAGCCGGAGAAGACCGCGGATGTGCTCGACGCCAATGGCTGGATGCATACCGGCGACATCGCCATCATCGACGACGAGGGTTATTGCAACATCGTCGGCCGCATCAAGGACATGGTGATCCGCGGCGGCGAGAACCTCTATCCACGCGAGATCGAGGAATTTCTCTATCGGCACCCCAAGATTCAGGACGTGCAGATCTTCGGCGTTGCGGATACCCGCTATGGCGAGGAGCTCTGCGCCTGGATCCGGGTCAGGTCCGGCGAGACGCTGACGATGGAAGAGGTGCGCGCCTTCTGCGACGGCCAGATCGCCCACAACAAGATTCCGCGATACGTGGAATTCGTCGACGAGTTTCCGATGACCGTGACCGGAAAGATCCAGAAATTCCTGATGCGCGACGAGGTGGAGCAACGGCTTGGACTGAAGGCCGCGAAGACTGCGTAGGTTGCCAACTCAATCGTCATTGCGAGCGCAGCGAAGCAATCCAGAATCTTTCCGCAGAGGCAGTCTGGATTGCTTCGTCGCTGCGCTCCTCGCAATGACGGGTGAGAGAGAGAGTCCACCTTAAACAGTCAACCCGCGCTGCTCAGCCAGTTCCTTCAGCGACACCTGCGGACGCGCGCCGATGTGCTGAATCACTTCGGCGGCCGCGAGCGCGCCGAGCTCGCCGCACTGCTTGTAGGGCAGGTTGCGCGCCAGACCGAACAGGAAGCCGGCAGCGAAGAGGTCGCCGGCGCCGGTGGTGTCCACGAGTTTCGCGATCGGAGACGCCGGCGCTGCGACGGCGTCTTCAGCCGAAACCACCATGCAGCCCTTTTCGCTGCGGGTGACCACGCCGAGATTGACGTCGTTGCGCAATTGCTTGAGCGCCGTGTCGAAGTCCGAGGTCTGGTAGAGCGAATGCAGCTCGGACTCGTTGGCGAACACGATATCGACGGTGCCGTTGCGCATCAGCCCCAGGAATTCGTCGCGATAACGATCGACGCAGAAGGAATCCGATAATGTCAGCGCCACCTTGCGCCTGGCATCATGGGCGATCTTGGCCGCCTTGACGAAGGCGTCCTTGGCGTTCTTGGGGTCCCAGAGATAGCCCTCGAGGTAGACGATGCCGGCCGCGGCGATCTCGGCCGGGTCGATGTCGGCGGGCGACAAATCCTGCGCGGCGCCGAGATAGGTGTTCATGGTGCGCTCGCCGTCATCGGTCACCAGGATGTAGGAGCAGCCGGTCGCAGGGCCGTCCTTCGCCGCGGGCGTGTTGAAGGCGACGCCGGCCGCGCGGATGTCGTGGACGTAGAGCTTGCCGATCTGGTCGTCCTTGACCTTGCCGACATAGGCGGCACGCGCGCCAAGGCTGCCGATGCCGACGATGGTGTTGGCAGCCGAACCGCCGGAAACTTCCGTCGCCGGGCCCATGTCCTTGTAGATGGCGGCGGCCCGCGCCTCGTCGATCAGGGACATGCTGCCCTTGGTCATGCCGTGCTTGCCCAGAAAGGCTTCATCGGTCTTGACCAGCACGTCGAACAGCGCGTTGCCGATGCCGAGAACGTCATATTTCACGTCAGCCATTCACCTTGATCCTGTTTGGCGGATTGCGATACCCGCGGAAATCCGCTTCCTGTCGGTCTGAAATCTGGCTCGCGGCCTATCACGGCCGGCCCTCCGCGGGCAAGCAACGGTATTATGCAGTTCCGATGATCCGCTCCTTCCTGACCGTCTCGACGGGGACACTGGCTTCACGGCTGCTGGGCTTTGCACGCGATTCCCTGATCGCCGCGCTGCTCGGCACCGGCGCCGTGGCGGACGCGTTTCTGGCGGCATTTCAGCTCGTCAATGTGGTGCGGCGCCTGCTCAGCGAGGGCGCCCTGAATGCGGCGTTGATCCCGGCCTGGCTGCGCGTTCGTGACAGCGAAGGCGAGACGGCTGCGGCGGCGTTCGCGGGACGCGTACTCGGTACGGTCAGTGCGGGCCTGATCGCAATCTCGGTCGTGATTGCACTTCTGATGCCGCTGATCATCATGATCATCGCGCCGGGCTTCGTCGGCAGTGCATCGCTCGATCTCGCCGTCCAGAATGCACGGCTGATGCTGCCTTATCTCGCCTTCGCGGGGCCCGTCACCGTGCTGATGGGCCTGCTCAACGCGCAGGGGCGCTTTGCCCTCACCGCGTTCTCGCCGCTGCTGTTCAACATCGCGCTGATCGCCACGATCGCCGCACTCCTGCTGGGGCACGCCGATGCAACCTTCGCCGCGTGGATGCTGGCGGCCACCGTCGGCATCGCCGGCCTGCTGCAGCTCCTGATGCTGCTGTCGCAGCGAAGTGCGCGTCTGGCGAACCCGCTGCGCGTGAGCTTCGACAAGGACATGCGCGGCTTCTTCGCCAAGGCGATCCCGGGCATGATCGCGAGCTCCGGCCCGCAATGGCTGATGGTGGCCGGTGCGATCATCGCCTCCGCCACGCCCGCCGCGGTCTCCTGGCTCTATTTCGCCAACCGCCTGATCGAGCTGCCGCTTGGCATTGTCGGCGTCGCCATGGGTACGGTGCTGGTGCCGGAGCTGACGCACGCGGTGAGGAGCGGTGACCGTGACGCGGTTGCGCATGCCGAATCGCGCGCGCTGGAACTCGCGACCGGGCTGGCATTGCCGGCGACGCTCGGCCTGATCGTGCTGGCGGAGCCGATCGTGCGGCTGCTGTTCGAGCATGGCGCCTTTGGCGCGGAGGACAGTGCGGCCACGGCGTGCGCCCTGATGTGGCTGGCGCTGGGACTGCCGGCGCATGTGCTGATCAAGGCGCTCTCGCCAGCCTATTTTGCCCGCGGCGACACGATGACGCCGCTGCTTGCGACTGCCAAAGGGTTCGTGGTCGCGGTCGCGCTCGCGGTCCTGCTCGGTCATTTCTTCGGCGCGAGCGGGATCGCTGCCAGCATTGCCGCCGGCGCCTGGAGCAGTGCGATCTCGCTGCTCCGGAAAGGCAACAGTGAATTCGGCTTCTCGGTCGATGCCGCCGCCCGCAACCGGCTGCCGCGGATCGTGCTCGCCGCGCTCGTCATGGGCGGCCTGCTGTGGCTGACGGCGGGCCTCTTGCCTTCACAGGCCCATGGGCTCATCCGCTTCATTGCGCTGGGATCACAGATCGCCGCCGGAATCGTCGTCTATGGCTTGCTCCTGCAAATCCTCCGCGTCGCGTCCTGGCGCGAGGCGGCCGGTGCCTTGAAGCGCCCCGCCCAGCCCGATCCCGGCGCCCGAGTTTAGCGAAATACCCTTGACGGGGCAGCGCCGCTGTTGGAAACGACGCCCCGTATCTTGCAGGAAAGCTGCCATGGCATTCGTTGAACGGGTTTTTTCGGGCGTCCAGCCGACGGGCAATCTGCACCTCGGCAATTACCTCGGCGCGATCGTCAACTTCGTGAAGATGCAGGAAACCCACAACTGCATCTATTGCGTCGTCGACATGCACGCGATCACGCAGGGCGTGGATGTCTGGGGTGGACCGGTCGAGCTCGCGCGCAACACCCGCGAGGTGACCGCGGCGTTCATCGCCAGCGGCATCGATCCGAAGAAGCACATCGTGTTCAACCAGAGCCAGGTCTCGGGCCACGCCGAGCTCGCCTGGATCTTCAACTGCGTCGCGCGCATGGGCTGGCTGGGCCGCATGACCCAGTTCAAGGAGAAGGCCGGCAAGGACCGCGAGAACGCGTCCGTCGGGCTGTTCGACTATCCGGTGTTGATGGCCGCCGACATCCTGCTCTACCGCGCCACTCACGTGCCGGTCGGCGAGGACCAGAAACAGCATCTCGAACTCTCGCGCGACATTGCGCAGAAGTTCAACAATGACTTCGCTGACTCGATCCGCAGCCAAGGCGCCAATGACGGCCTGTTCTTCCCGCTCCCGGAACCCTTGATCACGGGCCCGGCGACCCGCGTGATGAGCTTGCGCGACGGCACCAAGAAGATGTCGAAGTCGGACGCGTCGGACAATTCGCGCATCAATCTGACCGACGACGCCGACACCATCGCGCAGAAGGTGCGCAAGGCCAAGACCGACCCGGAGCCGTTGCCGACCGAGGAGAAGGGTCTGGAAGCGCGTCCCGAGGCCGACAATCTCGTCGGCATCTTCGCCGCGCTTTCCGGCCGCTCCAAGGCTGACGTGCTCAGGGATTTCGGCGGCGGCCAGTTCTCCAGCTTCAAGAATGCGCTGGTGGATTTGTGCGTCACCAAGCTCGCGCCGATCGCCGGCGAGATGAAGCGCCTCGTCGCCGACCCCGGCCATATCGACGCGATCCTGAACGACGGCGCCGACCGGGCGCGCGCGATCGCCGACGAGACCATGAAGCTCTCGAAGGACATCGTCGGCTTCATCCGCCGGCGCTAAAGCGCGTTCGCGAAAACGCGGCCGACGTCACGGCGCCGGCCGCTTCCGCTCTCCCCAAGCACGACGGAGTGTGGCAGCATGTCAGCCGTGCACATTCCGGGGCATGCATGACCAGCAAGCGACTTTGTTTCGAGCCGGGTCACAAGCCCAAATGCCTCGTCATCGTCGACGACACTGCCGAGTGGGACCGTGCGGTCTATTACGCCAGCCGCTGGGCGATCCGCGCCGGCGGCGGTGTGGTGATGCTCCGCATCATCGAGCCCGAACAGCAGAGCCAGGAATGGCTGGGGGTCGCCGACATCATGCGCGCCGAGGCGCAGGAGGCGGCAGAAGCCGCGCTCGACCGTGCCGCCGGCCGCGCCAACGGCATCGCCGCGATCACCCCGGAACGGGTGATCCGGGAAGGCGCCGCCATGGAACAGCTGCTGGCGGTGATCGACGAGGATCCCGACATCGCCATGCTGGTGCTCGCCGCGAATCCGGGCGCGGAAGGCCCGGGGCCATTGGTCTCGCTGCTCGCGCACGCGCTGGGCACGTTCCCGGTGCCGGTGACGGTCATTTCCGGCGCGCTGAGCGACCAGAGCGTGGATTCGCTGTCCTAGACCGCTGCTCTTCACCTCGCCTTGATGGCCGGGAGAGGGAGAAGCGGGCGCCCTAACCCGCTGATATAACAGGTGAACGGCCAACTTACCCCTTGACCGTGCGTTCGCCGTCGCCATCTGCTAGTGGATAGAGCACGCGCCGGCCTTGAACCGGCGACGTCTGGAGAAAACCATGTTCATTCAAACCGAAGCCACTCCCAATCCCGCCACGCTGAAGTTCATTCCAGGCCGCGTCGTGGTCGACGGCGGACCGATGGAATTTGCCAACCGCGAATCGGCCGCACGCTCGCCGCTTGCCGAAAAGCTGTTCGAGGTCCCCGGTGTCACCGGCGTGTTCTACGGATCGGACTTCATCACCGTGACCAAGGCGAACGGTGAATGGCAACAGCTCAAGCCCGCGATCCTCGGCGCCATCATGGAGCACTATATGTCCGGCGCGCCGCTGCTCGCCGACGGTGCCGCCGCGAGCGATTCCGATCTCGACGACGAGGACGAGTTCTTCGACGAGGCCGATGCCGAGACGGTCGACATGATCAAGGATCTGATCGAGACCCGCGTGCGGCCGGCGGTCGCCAATGACGGCGGCGACATCACTTTCCGCGGCTTCAAGGACGGTATCGTCTATCTCAACATGAAGGGCTCCTGCGCCGGCTGCCCGTCATCGACCGCGACGCTCCAGCACGGCATCCAGAACCTGCTCAAGCACTTCGTCCCCGACGTGGTCGAAGTCCGACCGATGTAGGCTGGTCCGCAAAGGCGTGGATGGCCGGGACAAGCCCGGCCATGATGGCGAGCATTCCATGACAGATGGTGCTACGATCGTTCCATGCTGATCCTCGCCATCGATACCGCGCTGGAAGCGTGCGCGGTTGCCGTTCTCGACACCGATTCCGGCCAGCTCCTCGCACAGGAGCAGCTTCTGATGAAGCGCGGCCACGCCGAAGCGCTGATGCCGATGATCGCGCGCGTGATGCAGTCAGCCAATCTCGCCTTCACCGCGCTCGACCGCATCGCGGTCACCATGGGCCCCGGAAGTTTCACCGGTTTGCGCGTCGGCATTTCGGCGGCCCGCGGCCTTGCGCTTGCTGCGAAGCGGCCCGCCGTCGGCCTGACCACCTTGTCGGCCTATGCCGCCGCCGTCGTCGGCCAGAGCGGAGCGGCGCCGGTGATCTCGGCGATCGACGCGCGGCACGACCACGTCTATTTCCAGATCGTGGCCGGTGACGGCAGTCAGCTGGTGCGGCCGGGCGTCGCTCCCATCGACGAAGCGATCGCGGCTTCGCAATTCGGCGCGCCGCATCTGGTCGGCAATGCCGCAAACATCCTCGCCGAGCGCTGGCCTAAAGATATGCCGCAGCCGGTCGCGGTGGGCGCGCAGCCCGCGCCCGACATCGGCTGGGTCGCATGGCTTGGCGCCGCGGCCGATCCCGCGACAAATCCGGCGCGGCCGTTCTATCTGCGGGCGCCCGACGCGAAGCCGTCCGCACAACTGCCGCTTGCAGCACAAGCCGCAAGCTCATGATGAAATGGTTCTCGGAATGGTGGCGCGGCGGGACGCCCGTCGTCGAGCCGGCTGTCGCGCGCGACGTTGCACGGCTCGCGCAGCTCCACGGCGCCTCCTTCGCGCGCGGTTGGGGCGAAGGCGAGTTCGAGAGCATGCTCAGCGAGCGCAACACGCTGGTGCACCGGTTGCGCCTCGGCCGCAACACCGTGGGCTTCGCGGTGTCGCGGATCGGCGCGGACGAAGCGGAGATCCTCTCGATCGCGGTCGACCAGGCCCATCGCGGACGCGGCCTCTCTCGCACACTGCTGATGACCCATCTCGGCCACCTGGCAGGACGCGGCGTCCGCACAATATTTCTCGAGGTCGAGGAAAATAACCAGCCGGCGCGGCGGCTCTACGACCGAACCGGATTCATGGTGGTCGGACGCCGCGAACGCTACTATAAGCAGCCGAGCGGGGAACAATTGAACGCACTTCTGATGCGACGTGACTTGTCGTAACATTGATGGCAGAAAGCGCCCCGTCAGGCGGACATCACATGACTGGTCTTAAACCTTCCCCCGCTTCCAAGGCGTCCGGCATCGAGGCGCGCTGTGCCGCCACCGGCATGCGCATGACCGAGCAGCGCCGTGTCATCGCCCGCGTGCTCGCGGAGGCGGTCGATCATCCCGATGTCGAGGAACTGTACCGCCGCTGTGTCGCCGTCGACGACAAGATCTCGATTTCGACCGTGTATCGGACCGTCAAGCTGTTCGAGGATGCAGGCATCATCGAGCGCCATGATTTCCGCGAAGGCCGCGCGCGCTACGAGCAGATGCGCGACAGCCATCACGACCACCTCATCAACCTGCGCGACGGCAAGGTGATCGAGTTCACCTCCGAGGAGATCGAGAAGCTCCAGGCGGAGATCGCCCGCAAGCTCGGTTACAAGCTGGTCGATCATCGGCTCGAACTCTATTGCGTCCCGCTCGACGACGACAAACCCACAAGTTAAGTGCCCGTCGATCTCGTCATCTTCGATTGCGACGGCGTGCTCGTGGACAGCGAGGTGATCTCCTGTCGCGCGCATGCGGCTGTGCTGACGAGGCACGGCTATCCGATCACATCGGAGCAGGTGCTGGTCCGCTTCCTCGGCGTATCCGAGAAGGACGCACGGCGAATGGTCGAGCAGGAGATCGGCCGCAATCTTCCCGACGATCTCGAAAGCCAGGTGAATGCGGCGACGTTGCAATTTTATGCCAGCGATTTGCAGCCGATCACCCATGTGGCCGCAGCGATTGGCGCAATCGATTTGCCCAAATGCGTTGCGTCGAGCGGCACGCCGGAGAAGATCCACCACGGCCTCACCTGCGCCGGTCTCTACGATCTGCTCGCTCCGAACATCTTTTCCGCGAGCCAGGTCGCACGCGGCAAGCCCGCGCCCGATCTTTTTCTATTCGCCGCAACGCAGATGAATGTCGCGCCGGAGCGGTGTCTTGTGGTCGAGGACAGCGTCCCCGGGGTGACCGGCGCGCATGCCGCCGGGATGACCGTGCTGGGCTTTCACGGTGGCAGCCATTGCCCGCCGGGCCACGCTGAAAGGCTACGGGCCGCCGGGGCCGGATTGACGTTCGACGATATGCGGCAATTGCCGGAGCTGGTGCGGCGGGTCGCGGCGGACACCCTGGCGGGCTGAATCCCTCCTCTCGGCGTCATTCCGGGGCGATGCGCCGGCATCGAACCCGGAATCTCGTGCCAAAACCTCTGGATTCCGGTTCGCGACTGCGTCGCGCCCCGGAATGACGACCGAAAAGGCCCCCAATCGCTGGATTTCCACGGCCTCAGCCTATATCTGAGGGCGGTCCTCCCACCTCATTCCCGGGTTCCATGACGCCGCCGCGCAAGCTGCACATCAAATCATATGGCTGCCAGATGAACGTCTACGATGCCCAGCGCATGGTGGACACGCTGGCCCCGGAAGGATTCGTGGAGACGGCCAGCGCTGATGACGCCGACCTCGTCATCCTCAATACCTGCCATATCCGCGAGAAGGCCTCGGAAAAGGTCTATTCGGAGCTCGGCCGCCTGCGCGTCGCCAAGGACGCCGCCGCGCGCGATGGGCGCACCATGCAGATCGCGGTCGCGGGCTGCGTGGCACAGGCCGAAGGCGAGGAGATCGTGCGCCGTGCGCCCGCGGTCGACGTCGTGGTGGGACCGCAGAGCTATCATCATTTGCCGCAGCTCTTGAAGCGCGCCGGCAATGAAGGCCGCGCCGTCGAGACCGAATTCCCTGCGGAGGACAAGTTCGGCTTCCTCGCGCAGCCCAAGCCCGGCGCGATCCGCGCCCGCGGCATTTCCGCTTTCGTCACGGTGCAGGAAGGCTGCGACAAGTTCTGCACCTTCTGCGTCGTGCCTTACACGCGTGGCTCGGAAGTCTCGCGGCCGGTGGCAAAGATCGTCGATGACGTAAAGCGGCTCACTGAGAACGGCGTGCGCGAGCTCACGCTGATCGGGCAGAACGTCAACGCCTATCATGGCGAGGGGCCGGACGGAAAAAGCTGGCCGCTCGGCCGGCTGCTGGAGCACCTCGCGGCGCTTCCGGGCGTCGCGCGGCTACGCTATTCGACCAGCCATCCCCGTGACGTCGATGACAGTCTGATTGCAGCCCATCGCGATCTCGATGCCTTGATGCCGTTCGTGCACCTGCCGGTGCAGTCGGGCTCGGACCGGATTTTGGCCGCCATGAACCGGAAACATACCGCCGATGATTATCTTGATGTCATCGACCGTTTCCGGTCCGCACGCCAAGACATTGCTTTCTCATCAGATTTCATCGTCGGCTTCCCGGGCGAGAGCGAGCAAGATTTTCTCGCGACCCTCGCGCTTGTCACGCAAATCGGCTACGCTGCTGCGTATTCGTTCAAATACTCCGCCCGGCCGGGAACGCCGGCCGCGGATATGCAGGAGACGGTGTCCCCCTCCGAGATGGACCAGCGATTGGAGCGGCTCCAGGAACTGATCGACAGCCAGCAATCGGCCTTCAACAAGGCTGCGATTGGCTCAACCGTCGATGTGCTGTTCGAGCGTCCGGCCCGCAGGGATGGCCAGATCGTCGGCCGGACCGCCTTCCTCCAGCCCGCGCATGTGATGGCCTCGCCCGACATCATCGGACAAATCCTGCCGGTCCGGATCGACAGCCTCGAACGCTACAGCTTCCTCGGCGAGCTCGCCATGGCGCACGAGCCCGCTTTATCGCCCATCGCCACTGGAGCCTGAACCCTTGCCCAAAAGCGCATCGGATTCGTCTTCTTCCATCGCTCCCAGCCGCAAATTTGACCGCGACATGCAGGTTCCGCCCGAGACCCAGGTCGTCATCGACTTCGACGACAACCGCGCCGCATCCGCGTTGGTCGGCCCTTACGGCCAGCATCTGGCACAGATCGAACGGCGGCTCGGTGTCGTCGTCGATTCCAAGGGCAATCACATCACCATCGGCGGCTCGCGTGACGGCTGCGATGCCGCGCGCCGCGTGCTGGAGACGCTCTACGCCCAGGCCGTGAAGGGACAGGACCTCGACCAGGGCGAGGTCGAGGGCGCGATCCGTGCCGTGATCGCGCAGGGCTCGCTGTTCGAGTTCGACGCCAAGTCAGCCAAATCCACCTTCGACAGCATCAATTTGCGCAAGCGCCCGGTGCGCGCGCGCACGGCGGCGCAGGATTCCTACATCCGCGCGCTGAAGCGCCACGAGCTGGTGTTCGGCATCGGCCCCGCCGGCACCGGCAAGACCTGGCTCGCGGTCGCGCATGCCGCGCAACTGTTCGAGCGCAAGGAAGTCGACAAGATCATCCTGTCCCGCCCGGCGGTGGAAGCCGGCGAGCGGCTCGGCTTTTTGCCCGGCGATCTCCGCGAGAAGGTCGATCCTTATCTTCGCCCGATCTACGACGCGCTCTATGACCTGATGGACGCGCGCATCGTCGAGCGCGCGCTGCAGACCGGCGAGATCGAGATCGCGCCGCTCGCCTTCATGCGCGGCCGCACGCTGACCAACGCGGCCATCATCCTGGACGAGGCGCAGAACACCACGTCGATGCAGATGAAGATGTTTTTGACCCGCCTCGGCGAAAACAGCCGCATGATCGTGACAGGCGATCCCTCGCAGATCGACTTGCCGAACGGCCAGACCTCGGGCCTCGCCGAGGCGACGCGCCTGCTGAGCGGCGTTGAAGGCATCGCGCAAGTTCATTTCAAGGCCGAAGACGTGATCCGCCACGAGCTCGTGGCGCGGATCGTCTCCGCCTACGAAAGTGCGCCGCAGCGGCCGGCCGCCGGTAAATCCTGACGAGACAGCAACCGGACCATATGGGCGCGGACGCGGCGCCCCTTCGTTCGGAACAAGGACAATGTCACACCCCAATCTTCCCATCACCGAGGTCCTCGTCGTCGCCGATTGCTGGCAGCGGGAGCCCGAATCCGAGGCCGTGATCCAGCGCGCCGTGGCGGCCGCCGCCGAGAATGTCGACGAAGACGTTGCGGAGGCGGAAGTGGCGGTGATGCTGACCGATGATGCCGGCATCCGCACGCTGAACAGCAACTGGCGCGGCATCGACAAGCCGACCAACGTGCTGTCGTTTCCCGCGCTGCAGCCGGAAGGCGAATGGAAACCGGGCGATGCGCCGCGCATGCTCGGCGACATCGCGATCGCCTACGAGACCATGCGGCGTGAGGCGGACGAGGAACAAAAGCCGTTCGATCATCATTTGAGCCATCTCGCCGTGCACGGTTTCCTGCATCTGGTCGGCTACGACCACGAAAACGAAGACGACGCCGAGGAAATGGAAGCGCTCGAACGAGAGATCCTGGCTCATCTCGGCATTCCCGACCCCTATGCCGACCGCCCGGGGACGCATTGAGATGCCGGATTCGGACCCGATTCACGACAATCCGCGCAACACGGCCAATTTACCGGTCGTGGTGACCTCAGGCGAGGTGATGCGCCCGACCGCGGAAGGCTGGCTGCTGCGTGCCATTCGCAGCCTGTTCGGCTGGAAGGCGGGTTCGGTACGCGACGACCTCCAGGTCGTGCTCGACGCCACGACGCCCGACGACACCGGCTTCTCGACGGTCGAGCGCACCATGCTGCGCAACATCCTCGGCCTGCACGAGCGTCGCATCGCCGACGTCATGGTGCATCGCGCCGACATCATCGCGGTGAAGCGCGACATCCCGCTCGGCGAGTTGATGGACCGCTTCGAGAGCGCCGGCCATTCGCGCCTTGTGGTCTACAACGAGACGCTCGACGATCCCGTCGGCATCGTCCATATCCGCGATCTGCTTGCCTTCATGACCGCGCGTGCGCGCGTGTCGGGGGTCACGAAAACCAAGCGCAAGAAACCGCTGCCGGCCGGGCTCGATCTGCGTACGGTCGATCTCGCGCTGCCGCTCGAGGAAGCGCGCATCATCCGCAAGCTGCTCTACGTGCCGCCGTCGATGCGGGCGATCGACCTGCTCGCGCAGATGCAGGCCACTCGCATCCATCTGGCGCTGGTGGTCGACGAATATGGCGGCAGCGACGGGCTGGTCTCGCTCGAGGACATCGTCGAGCAGATCGTCGGCGAGATCGACGACGAGCATGACAGCGACGAGCCGCCTTCGATCGTGCGGCTGCCCGACAACGCCTTCATCGCCGACGCCCGCGCCAGCCTCGACGACGTCCGCACCGTGATCGGCGAGGACTTCGTCACCGGGGAGGCCGGCGAGGAAGTGGAGACGCTGGGCGGCTATCTCGTCAGCTTTGTCGGGCGCCTGCCGGTGCGCGGCGAGGTGATCTCGGGCCCCGGCCATTACGAGATCGAGGTGCTCGATGCCGATCCGCGCCGGGTCAAGCGACTGCGGATCTCGACGCGAAAGGAGCGCCCCGCGCCGCGCACCCAGCGCGAGAGCCGGCGCCGCGAGGCTGCGCCGGATGGCAGCCAGCCGGCGGCCAGCGACACGCCCACCCCGCCGCCAAGCGACGGGACCGGTCCGCAGTGAGCCCTTTCCAGCGATTTCGCCAGATCGCGCTTGCCATCATCCTGACCTGGGGATGGAAGCGCGCGCTCGTCGCGATGGCTGCCGGTGCGCTCTCGGTGCTGGCACTGGCGCCGTTCAACGCCTTCCCGGTGCTTTTCATCACCTTCCCGGTGCTGGTCTGGCTGATCGACGGCGCCGGCGCCGGCCGATATCGCGGCGTCCCTGCCGCGGCGCTGACCGGCTACTGGTTCGGCCTCGGCTATTTCGTGCCCGGCCTCTACTGGATCGGCTACGCCTTCTTCGTCGATGCCGATGTGTTCGCCTGGCTGACGCCGTTCGCCGTGCTGGGCCTGCCGGCCTATCTGTCCATCTTCACGGCAATGGGCTTTGCGCTCGCCCGCCTGCTCTGGACCAAGAACGCCACGCGCGTGCTTGCGCTCGCGGCAAGTCTCACCATCACCGAATGGCTGCGCGGTCATGCGCTGACCGGCTTTCCCTGGAACGCGTTCGGTTATGCGCTGTCCGAGCCGCTGCCGCTGGCACAAACGGCGTCGCTGATCGGCCTCTGGGGCATGACGTTCCTGACGGTTGCGATCTTCGCAAGCCCCGCGGCGCTGATCGACCGCACGCCCGATCGCCGCCTGGCGTGGCGCGCACCGGCCGCGGCCCTGGCGCTCCTGCTGGTCATGAGTATCTTCGGCGCGATCCGCCTGTCGCTGCATCCGACCACGATGGTCGCGGGCACCAAGTTGCGCCTGATGCAGCCGGATCTCCAGCAGGACGCGAAATTCAACTACGCCGCCAAGGCGGAGGTGATGAAGAAATATCTGGCCCTGTCGGACCGCGCCTCCGGGCCGCAATCGACCGGCGTGCGCGATGCCACCATCCTGATCTGGCCGGAATCCGCCTTTCCGTTCTTCCTCACTCGCGAAGCCGATGCGATGGCGCAAATCGCGGAGCTTCTGCCCAAGGGCACGGTGCTGATCACGGGCTCGGTCCGCGCGCCCGACCTGCCGCGGGGCACGCCGATCACCCGCGCCTATAATTCGATCTACGTGATCGACCACGACGGCAGCGTGCTCTCTATGTACGACAAGCTGCATTTGGTGCCGTTCGGCGAGTTTCTTCCCTACCAGGGTCTGATGGAGAAGCTCGGTTTCGAGCAACTCACGCGTGTGCGCGGTGGCTTCATTCCCGGCACCGTGCGGCATGCGCTACCGGTCCCCGGCGCACCGTCCGCGCTGCCGCTGATCTGCTACGAAGCAATCTTTCCCGGCGAGGTGGCTGGACGCAATGAGCGTCCGGGCTGGATCGTGAACCTCACCAATGACGGCTGGTTCGGAATCTCGACCGGCCCCTACCAACACCTCGAACAGGCGCGGATGCGCGCGATCGAGCTCGGATTGCCGCTGGTTCGCTCCGCCAATACCGGCGTTTCCGCAGTGATCGATCCGGTGGGACGCATCGTCGCCAGCCTCGGTCTCGGGATCGAAGGCGTTCTGGATGCAAATCTGCCCGCCGCGATCCCGCCGACCATCTATGCGCGCGTGGGCGATGTCCCCGCGGCCATGCTCGTCGCGCTCGCCGTGTTTCTGGCGGTCCGCCGACGTGTTGCCAAGCGGCGCCCCTGATCACGCAGCCGCGGCCGATAACTTTTGACAACCGTAGTCCCACGGTTGACAGACTGCACGCGGCCTCCTCATTCTGCACCGGCTGCAAAAGACAGTGGGCATTGCTAAATTTCTCCGCAATGTTTTCCAATAACAGGGTCTGATTTTGACGTTGCTTACACCTGAGGCATTCCTGATTGCGCCGAAGGTGATGTTTGGAGGGCTGAGGAAATGTCGAAAGCGCCCAACCCTGTTGACAAATATGTCGGCAGTCGCGTGCGGATGCGCCGCATCATGTTGGGCATGAGCCAGGAAAAGCTCGGTGAAGCTTTGGGCCTGACTTTCCAACAAGTGCAGAAATACGAGAAGGGCACAAACCGGGTCGGCGCGAGCCGCATCCAGCAAATTGCCGAAATTCTCCAGGTGCCGGTGTCCTTCCTGTTCGAGGGCGGTCCGAGCGGCGTGGCGGGGCCGGACGGCTTCGCGGAAGGCGCATCGCCGTCTTACGTCTCGGATTTCCTCGCAACTTCCGAAGGACTCGCTTTGACCAAAGCGTTCACCCGAATCACGGATTCGAAGATGCGCCGCTCGATCGTCGATCTCGTCGAGCAGATCGCTGCCCGCGAAGGCCCCGACAAGCGCTGACGCGCCCTCTCAATCCGATTTGAGACTGCGTCAAATCTGGCCTATGTCGTCATTTGCGGCCGCGCTTTGATGCGCGTCCTCCTCGATGATGCGATTCAAAGGCACAGATGCGCTCATGGTCAGCTCCAATTGGTTCGATTCCCAAACTATTCTCGATGGCATCCGCCGCTGGGTGGAGGTCGAGACGCCAACGGACGCACCTGAACAGGTCAACAAGCTGGTCTCGATGGTCGCGGAGCAATACCGCGATCTCCCTGTTACGCTCGAGCGCATCGCCGGCGTCGACGGCTGCGGCGATCATCTCGTGGCGCGCTCGACCTGGGGCCAGGACCGGCCCAGCATCCTGGTGCTGAGCCACCTCGATACCGTTCATCCCATGGGATTCATCGAGCGCCTGCCGTTCAAGGTCGAAGGCGACAGCGCGTTCGGTCCCGGCATCTACGACATGAAGGGCGGCGCCTACATCGCCCATCACGCCTTTCGCGCGCTTTGTGCCACGGCCGATCGCCCGCCGCTCGGCATCACCCATCTGTTCACCTCCGACGAGGAGATCGGCAGCCCCACCTCTCGCGCACTCATCGAGACCGAAGGGCGCAAGGCGAAATACGTGCTGGTGACGGAGCCGGCCCGCGACGGTGGCAAGATCGTCACCGGCCGCAAGGGCGTCGGGCGATTCGAAGTGTTCATCAAGGGCGTGCCCGCGCATGCCGGCACGCGGCCCCAGGATGGCCGCAGCGCGATCCGCGAGCTCGCCAATGTCATCCTGGCGCTGGAAGCGATGAACGATCTGGCGCGCGGCGTCACCGTCAATGTCGGGGTGGTGCGCGGCGGCACGCGGCCCAACGTGACGCCGGAAGAAGCCCATGCCGAAATCGATCTGCGCGTGCCGAGCTTCAAGGACGCGGATGAATTCGTCGGCAAGATCCTCGCCCTGACATCGAAGACGGATGGCGTCACCGTCAAGGTCACGGGCGGGCTCAATCGTCCGCCCTACGAGAAGAGCAATGCAGGCGCCTCGCTGTACGAACATGCAAAGACCGTTGCCACGGAGATCGGTTTCGAGCTGCTCGACGTTCACACCGGCGGCGGCTCGGACGGTAATTTCACCGCCGCCCACACCGCGACGCTCGACGGGCTCGGCGTCGACGGCAAGGGCGCGCACACCCATTACGAGCAGCTCTATGTCTCGTCGCTCGAACCGCGCGCGCGGCTGCTCCATCGCCTGTACCAGACGCTACGATGAGTGAGCGCAAATCAGATCCCGATCGCGAGGACAGCGAGCGCGCCTTCTTCGGACGCCGCAAGGGCCACAAGCTCAGGCAGCACCAAGCCGAGCTGATCGATCATCTGCTGCCGCGCCTTGCGCTCGCCATCGACCGCGAAGCACCGGCGGATGCCCGCGAGCTCTTCGGCCCCGCCGTCGACGATTTGCGGCTTGAGATCGGCTTCGGCGGCGGCGAGCATCTTGCGGCAGAAGCGCAAAACTTCGCCACAACCGGCTTCATCGGCTGCGAGCCTTACGTCAACGGCATGGCGAAGATCCTCGCGCAGATCGAGGCCGCCGAGATCGGCAACATCCGCCTGTTCGCAGGCGATGCCGCCGAGCTCCTGGCCTGGCTGCCGAAGGCTTCGCTGTCGCGGATCGACCTGATCCATCCCGATCCCTGGCCGAAACGGCGGCACTGGAAGCGTCGCTTCGTGCAGGACTGGACCATCGCCGCGATGGCGCGCGTGCTGAAAGCCGGCGGCGAATTTCGTTTCGTCTGCGACATCGACGATTATTGCGCCTGGACGCTGTCGCATCTGTCGCGTTCGCAGGACTTTGTCTGGCTCGCGGAGCGCGCCGATGATTTTCGCCTGCCGTGGGACGGATACACGATGACGCGCTACGGCCGAAAGGCCACGCGCGAAGGCCGCAAGGCGGCGTATCTGCGATTCAGGCGGGTCTAGATCGTCTGCCGGTTGCGCCAGAAATTCACGACGCGCTCTGCGGTCGTCGGCATCAGCCGAGTAAAGTTCGCGCGCGCCTGCTCAAGGTCGGCATCGGCTGGCGTGCGATTCGGGCCGTACCACATCAGGATCAGCTCCCGCACCGTCGGCCAGCTGACATTCAGCACACGTGCCAGAACCAGAATTGGATCGTAGCGGTCACCCGTGATCAGGCGGTCGAGGACAGAGAGGCGGACGCCGGACATCGCCGAGAGCGACGCGATCGCCTCCTCGTATTTGTGGGCCTTCGCGAAGCCAAACAGCGCGCTCTCGCCAAGATGGCCCCCGCGATGCAAGGCCAGAATCGTACGTTGCGCTCCCGAGAAATCGCGACGCGGGCCCGGCGGCAGCGTGGCTTCCTCGATGGCCGCCATGGCGCGCTTGATCTCGACCTGGCGCACGGGATTGACCACGCTCGAGAGGCGACGGCGGATGACGTCGAGCGTACCGTCAAGAAGCTGTTTCAGGTTCTCGCCCGAAAGATCGCTACGCTGGCCGATCCTGAGGGTCAGCACGCCATCCTGCGCGGCACGCTTGATCAACTCGGAATAGCTGCCAGGCGAGAACTCCGCGCCGGAATTGCCGGCGGCGCGGCGCACCACGTCGCGATCGCCGCGCTCGACCAGCACGTCGGTGATGACAGCCGACAGCGTGGGGCGCTCGCTCATCGCCAGCAGATGGCCCTGGCCCTTCAGTCGCGCGATCTCGACGAGAGCATCGTCGTCGAGCACGGGGGAATGGCGCAGCACGGGACCCGCCACCGCGATTTCGTTTTCGCGCGCGAGCTGACTCACGAGATGCCGGGGCGCGTTGCTCAGGCGTGAGAAGCGTTCGGCGAGATCGACGCGCGAGGCAAGCTCGGCATGCGGGACGAGATCGATCAGCAGATTGTCGAAGAGATCGATGACATCGGGACGGAGGTTCTCGGCGTCCTGAAAGAACAATTGGGAGATGGCGTGCGCGATCTCGCCGCGACGCCGCGGGTCGCCGCGTTTGACGATATCGTCCAGTCCGGGAATGAGCGACGTGGCAACGGTCATGAAAACGCAAACTCGTACGGGGCACGCCGCGGGTGCGCCCTTGGTCCAAGCCGCCCCACAATCGGGGAATTTAGGCCTCGGAGGTGAAGGAAGCGTTGCGCGGGGCCGCAGGCAGGGCGCAAAAAGCCCAGCCTGCCCTGCATGGGCCTTGTCCGGGAAGACGGAAAGGGCTATATCAGCGCCAATTCATCTTCTCATACGATCCGCGTAGTGAGAGTGGGCCCGAAAGGACCCGCTCTTTTTTATTACCTGAACGCGGCTTGGTGAAAGATGTGCGGCCCGGCGATCTGTCGGGAGAGTTCCGAAGCGAGCTTTGAGATCTTAAACCAAGCCTTAACCATATCGAGCGCCTTGACCTCTGCCATGACCGAACCGAACCCTGGTTCCACGGATGCCGAATTGCTGGCCGAGCCGAGGCTCGTAGTCGAGCCGGGCGTGGCGGCACGGGTGTCCGCGGTCGCCGGACCGGTGCTCGAAGGCATGGGCTACCGCTTGGTGCGGATCCGCATTTCCGGGGAATCCGGCTGCACCGTGCAGGTTATGGCCGAGCGGCCGGACGGCTCCATGCAGATCGAGGATTGCGAGGCGATCTCGCGGGCGCTGTCGCCCGTGCTCGACGTCGCCGATCCCGTCGATCGCGCCTATCGGCTGGAAATCTCCTCACCGGGGATCGACCGCCCGCTGGTGCGCCGCTCCGATTTCGAGCGTTATGTCGGCCATCTGGTGAAGGTCGAGATGGCGGTCGCCCATGAGGGCCGAAAGCGGTTCCGCGGCACGATCGGCCCCGTCGAAGGCGACCGCGTGCATCTGCATCGCGACGACGTCAAGGCGGGCGAGACTGCCGACGTTCTCCTGACGATGGAAGACATCGCCGAGGCCCGGCTGGTGCTGACCGACGAGCTGATTGCGGAATCCATGCGCCGCGGCAAGGCCCAGGCACGCGAGATGCGCCGCAATCTCGGCCTCGAGCCGCCGGCGGCGCCGCACGCCAGCATCAGCGAAAAAACGACCAAGAACACCAAACCGACCAAGAAGCCGGCGCCGGCCGCGACGAAAAAGCCGGCTCCGACCAATACCAAGAAACATCGCCTGGCCGCCGAACGCGCGCGGCGGGGCGAGATCGATCCTGACGAAGGAGACTAGCCATGGCAGTCAGCGCCAATCGACTTGAATTGCTTCAGATCGCCGACGCCGTTGCGCGCGAGAAATCGATCGACCGCGGCATCGTCATCGCGGCGATGGAGGATGCCATCGCCAAGGCGGCGCGGGCCCGTTACGGCAGCGAGACCGACGTTCACGCCGAGATCGACCCGAAGAAGGGCGAGCTCCGGCTGTCGCGCCACATGCTGGTGGTCGAGACGGTCGAAAACCATTCCAACCAAATCTCGCTGGTGGATGCGCAGCGCGCCAATCCCGGTGCCCAGGTCGGCGACACCATCGCCGACACCCTGCCTCCGCTGGAATATGGCCGCATCGCCGCGCAGTCCGCCAAGCAGGTGATCGTGCAAAAGGTGCGCGAAGCCGAGCGCGACCGGCAATATATGGAATTCAAGGACCGCATCGGCGACATCGTCAACGGCGTCGTCAAGCGCGTCGAATACGGCAGCGTCATCGTCGATCTCGGCCGCGGCGAGGCCATCATCCGCCGCGACGAGATGCTGCCGCGCGAAGTGTTCCGCAACGGCGACCGCGTCCGCGCCTACATCTTCGACGTCCGCCGCGAGACCCGCGGGCCGCAGATCTTCCTCTCCCGCACCCATCCGCAGTTCATGGCCAAACTGTTCGCGCAGGAAGTGCCCGAGATCTATGACGGCATCGTCGAGATCAAGGCGGTTGCCCGCGATCCAGGCTCGCGCGCGAAAATCGGCGTGATTTCCCGTGATTCCTCGGTCGATCCGGTCGGCGCCTGCGTCGGTATGCGCGGTTCGCGCGTGCAGGCGGTGGTGAACGAATTGCAGGGCGAGAAGATCGACATCATCCCCTGGTCGCCCGACATCGCGACCTTCGTGGTCAACGCGCTGGCGCCGGCCGAAGTCTCCAAGGTCGTCATCGACGAAGACCGCGAGCGCATCGAGGTCGTCGTGCCCGACACCAACAACCAGCTCTCGCTGGCGATCGGCCGCCGCGGCCAGAATGTGCGTCTGGCCTCGCAGCTCACCGGCTGGGACATCGACATCCTGACCGAGCAGGAGGAATCGGAGCGCCGCCAGGCCGATTTCGAGAACTCCACCCGCGTCTTCATGGAATCTCTCAATGTCGACGAAGTGGTCGGCCAATTGCTGGCGTCGGAAGGCTTCACGTCGGTCGAGGAACTCGCGATGGTGGACGTCAAGGAACTCGCCGGCATCGAAGGTTTCGACGAGGAGACCGCGCAGGAGCTCCAGAACCGCGCCCGTGAATATCTCGAACAGCTGGAAGCCGAGCTCGAGGCCAGGCGCAAGGAGCTCGGGGTCGAGGACGCCGTCAAGGACGTGCCCGGCGTCACCTCGAAGATGCTGGTGAAGTTCGGCGAGAACGACATCAAGACGGTCGACGATCTCGCCGGCTGCGCCACGGACGATCTGGTCGGCTGGACCGAGCGCAAGGAAGGCGGCGAACAGACCAAATATCCGGGCGCGCTCGATGGCCTCGATATCTCGCGTGACGATGCTGAAGCGATGATCATGCAGGCCCGCGTCAAGGCCGGCTGGATCACCGAGGCCGATCTCGCCAAGCCCGCTGAAGAGGCCGAGGCGACCGAAGATCAGCCGGCTTAGGGCGAAGGAGGATGTCACCCGGATGCTCGCCGATACTGACCCCGAACTCGACCATGGACCGCGGACCGAAAGGTCCGCGACCATGCGGATGTGTGCGGTCAGCCGCGAGGTCCGGCCGATCGACGAGCTGATCCGCTTCGTCGTCTCGCCCCAAGGGCACATAGTTCCCGATCTCAAGCGCAAGCTGCCCGGACGCGGCATGTGGGTCACCGCCTCGCGCGAGGTGGTTGCGGAAGCCGTTCGGCGTCACCATTTTACCAAAGCCTTCAAGCGCGAGCTGCGCATCCCTCAGACGCTTCCCGCCGAGATCGAGGCGCTCCTGGTCCGGAGCGTGGTCGAAGCCCTTGGGATTGCGGCCAAAGCGCGCCAGATCGTCGCCGGTTTCGGCAAGGTCGAAAGCGCGCTTCGGGAAGGTACGGTCGAGGTCCTGATCCATGCCAGCGACGGGGCCGCGGACGGAATCCGCAAATTGGACATGCTGGCGCGTCAAAATGAGGGAAATCGCGGCGCCAAGCCGCCGATTCCCGTCGTCACCGCACTAAAATCGACAGAATTGGATTTGGCACTTACCCGGTCAAATGTGATACATGCTGCCCTGCTCGCGGGCCCGGCGAGCAAGTCATTCCTGTCACGTAGCCAGATGCTGGTCCGATACCGGATGGCGGACGCTGACAGGACTGCCGAAAAGCCCGGCCAGGATTTCTGAGAGACAACGACCACCCGATAGCACGGTGCGGCAACGCACAAGACAACAAGATCAGGATTAGGACTGCTTAATGGTTGATACCAAGACCCCTGGCGACAAGAAGCTGAGCGTTCCGAGCAAGACGCTATCGCTCAAGCCGCGCGTCGAAACGGGCACCGTGCGCCAGAGCTTCAGTCATGGCCGTAGCAAGCAGGTCGTGGTCGAGAAGCGTGGCAAGCGCCGTGTCGACGGCAGCCCCGAGCCGCAGGTGGCCGAGGTGGCGAAGCCCGCGCCGGCCGCCGCCGCGCCCAAGCCTGCTCCGGCCCGCCCCGCGCCGCCGCGCAACGCCGGCTCCGGTGTGGTGCTGCGTACGCTGACCGAGGACGAACGTTCCGCCCGCGCCAGCGCGCTGGCCGATGCCAAGGTGCGCGAAGTCGAAGAGCGCCGCCATGCCGAGGAAGAGGCCCAGCGCCGCGCGGTCCGCGAAAGCGCCGAGCGTGCCGATCGCGAGGCTGCCGAGGCCCGTCGCAAGGCCGAGGAGGAGCGTCACCGCCACGAAGAGGAAGCCAAGCGGAAGGCCGAAACCGAGGCCAAGAAGCGTTTTGGCGAAGGCGAGCAACCGCAATCCGCGGGCCGCCCTGCAACGGCGACCTCGGCCGCTCCTGCAGCGCGGCCAGGAGCGCCGATGGCGCGGCCCGGTACAACCACCACGGCACGCCCGGGAACAACGACCGCGCGGCCCGGAACGACCACGCAGCGGCCGGGAGGCCCGGTGGGCCGCGCCCCCGCTGTCGCAGCCGGACCGGACGAGGACGAAGGTCCGCGCCAGATCCGTCGCGGCCCCGGCGGCGCTGCGCGGCCTGTGGTCGCTCCCAAGCCCACCCACAAGCCCGGCCCGCAGAAGGAGCGCGGCCGCCTGACGGTCGTCACCGCCTTCAATGCCGACGACGTCCGCGAGCGCTCGATCGCCTCGTTCCGCCGCCGCACCCAGCGCCTGAAGGGCCATGCCGCGAACGAGCCGAAAGAAAAGCTCATCCGCGAGGTGGTCATTCCGGAAGCGATCACCATCCAGGAGCTCGCCAACCGCATGTCGGAGCGCGCGGTGGAAATCATCCGCATGCTGATGAAGCAGGGCGCGATCCACAAGATCACCGACGTGATCGATGCCGACACTGCGCAACTGATCGCCGAGGAGCTTGGTCACACCGTCAAGCGCGTTGCCGCGTCCGACGTTGAAGAAGGCCTGTTCGACGCCATCGACGATTCCACCGACACCGAGCCGCGCTCGCCGGTGGTGACCGTGATGGGTCACGTCGACCACGGCAAGACCTCGCTGCTCGACGCGCTCCGTCATGCCAATGTCGTCTCCGGCGAAGCCGGCGGCATCACCCAGCATATCGGCGCCTATCAGGTGCTGTCGCCCGAAAGCGGCAAGAAGATCACCTTCATCGACACGCCCGGCCACGCCGCGTTCACCGCGATGCGCGCCCGCGGCGCCAAGGTCACCGACATCGTCGTGCTGGTGGTTGCGGCCGACGACGGCGTGATGCCGCAGACGATCGAAGCCATCAACCACGCCAAGGCGGCGCGGGTGCCGATCATTGTTGCGATCAACAAGATCGACAAGCCCGACGCCAAGCCCGAGCGCGTGCGCACCGAGCTGCTCCAGCACGAGGTGCAGGTGGAATCCTTCGGCGGCGAAGTCGTCGACGTCGAAGTGTCGGCGAAGAACAAGACCAATCTCGACAAGCTGCTCGAGATGATCGCGCTCCAGGCCGACATCCTCGACCTCAAGACCAATTCGGATCGTCCGGCCGAAGGCACCGTGATCGAAGCCAAGCTCGATCGTGGCCGCGGTCCGGTCGCGACCGTTCTGGTCCAGCGCGGCACGCTCCGTGTCGGTGACATCATCGTCGCCGGCGCTGAAATGGGCCGCGTCCGCGCGCTGATCTCGGATCAGGGCGAGACGGTGCAGGAGGCAGGTCCGTCGGTGCCGGTCGAGGTGCTCGGCTTCAACGGTCCGCCGGAAGCCGGCGATCGTCTCGCCGTGGTCGAGAACGAAGCCCGCGCCCGCCAGGTCACCAGCTACCGCGCGCACCAGAAGCGCGAGAACGCGGCTGCCTCGATCTCCGGCATGCGCGGCTCGCTCGAGCAGATGATGTCTCAGCTGAAGACGGCGGGCCGCAAGGAATTCCCGCTGATCATCAAGGCCGACGTGCAGGGCTCGCTGGAAGCGATCCTCGGCTCGCTGGAGAAGCTCGGCACCGACGAAGTCGCCGCGCGTATCCTGCATGCCGGCGTCGGCGGCATCTCGGAATCGGACGTGACGCTCGCGGAAGGCTTCAACGCCGCGATCATCGGCTTCTCGGTTCGTGCGAACAAGGAGGCCGCTGCGGCCGCCAAGCGCAACGGCATCGAGATCCGTTACTACAACATCATCTACGACCTCGTGGACGACGTGAAGAAGGCCATGAGCGGCCTGCTCGCGCCGACCCTGCGGGAAACCATGCTCGGCAATGCCGCGATCCTGGAGATCTTCAACATCTCCAAGGTCGGCAAGGTCGCCGGCTGCCGCGTCACCGATGGCACCGTGGAACGTGGCGCCAACGTGCGTCTGATCCGCGACAACGTCGTCGTGCACGAGGGCAAGCTGTCGACGCTGAAGCGCTTCAAGGACGAAGTGAAGGAAGTCCAGTCCGGTCAGGAATGCGGCATGGCCTTCGAGAACTATCACGATATGCGCGCCGGTGACGTCATCGAGTGTTACCGCGTGGAGACGATCCAGCGCTCCCTGTAAGTCCAAATCTTACCGAAGCGCCTGGATCTTTTTTGAACTGAATTGCGGGAGTGCGATGGCCGGATTTTTTCCGGCCATCCACCCCTCTTCGTTTCAGCAAGACAAATGACAATGCCCGTGTCCCAAAAGCGGGCATGACGAGGTGATTTTCAGACCATGCCCCGCCATCATCAGAAAAAGAGTTCCGCGTCCGGCGGCTCGCAACGTCAGTTGCGGGTCGGCGAGCAGGTTCGCCATGCGATAGCCGAGATTCTGGCGCAAGGCAGCGTGCATGATGCTGACCTCGAAGGCCACATCATCACCGTGCCGGAGGTGCGGATGTCGCCCGACCTGAAGCTCGCGACAGTCTACGTGATGCCGCTCGGTGGCCGCGACACCGAGGTCGTCCTCGCTGCGCTCGAGCGCAACAAGAAATTCCTGCGCGGCGAGGTCGCGCGGCGCGTTAACCTGAAATTTGCACCTGACCTTCGCTTCCGCGTCGACGAACGATTCGACGAAGCGGAACGGATCGAGAAGCTTTTGCGAACACCCGCGGTGCAGAAGGACCTGGAACAGGATCCGGATACGGATCGGGAAGAAGAACGATGACGATGGACCCGGCTCACGGCACGATCGGCGGCGAAGAGGCCGATCAGCTCGACGTGCAGAAAAATAATTTTGCGGATGTGAGCGGCAATTCTCAGCCGCACCAGGAGCCGCGCCGCGTCAACAACGATCCGCGCGCCAACAAGCAGAAGGGCAACCAGCCGCGCCGCGACCGCCGCGACGTCCACGGCTGGGTCGTGCTCGACAAGCCGATCGGCATGACCTCGACGCAGGCCGTTGCTGTGCTCAAGCGCCTGTTCAACGCTAAACGCGCCGGCCATGCCGGCACGCTCGATCCGCTCGCCTCCGGCGGCCTGCCGATCGCGCTCGGCGAGGCCACCAAGACCGTCCCCTTCGTCATGGACGGCCGCAAGCGCTACCGCTTCACGGTATGCTGGGGCGAGGAGCGCGACACCGACGACATCGAGGGCCGGGCGACCGCAACCTCGGACCAGCGCCCGACCCGGGAGGCCATCGAGGCCCTGCTGCCCCGTTTCACCGGGGTGATCCAGCAGATCCCGCCGCGCTATTCCGCGATCAAGGTCCAGGGCGAGCGCGCCTACGACCTCGCCCGCGACGGCGAGATCGTGGAACTGGCCCCCCGCCCCGTCGAGATTCACCGTTTAAGCCTTGTAGATCAACCGGATAGTGACCGGGCCGTGTTCGAGGCCGAGTGCGGCAAGGGCACCTATGTCCGCGCGCTGGCCCGCGATATGGGCCGGATTCTCGGCACTTACGGCCATATCTGCGCGCTGCGGCGGACCCTGGTCGGCCCATTTGGCGAGAACGACATGATTCCGCTGGATCAGTTGGAGGCTTTGTGCGATAGAGCCGCGTCCGGCGAGGGTAGCCTCGCCGACGCGCTTATGCCCGTTGAGACCGCGCTGGACGACATCCCGGCACTGGCCGTCACTCGGGCTGATGCGGCAAGGCTCCATCGGGGCCAAGCCGTTTTGTTGCGCGGACGGGATGCGCCCACTTGTAGCGGCACAGTCTATGTCACGGTGGCAGGCCGGCTTCTCGCGCTTGCCGAAGTCGGCAATGGCGAAATCATCCCCAAGCGTGTGTTCAACCTGACCGGCCTGACTGCCAGCGCCGATCGCAACGAGAGAAATTGACCGATGTCGATTGCCGCAGAACGCAAAGCGGAAGTCATCAAGACGAATGCCAACAAGGCCGGCGATACCGGCTCGCCAGAGGTTCAGGTCGCGATCCTGTCGGAACGCATCGCCAACCTCACCAACCATTTCAAGACCCACGTGAAGGATAACCATTCGCGTCGCGGCCTCTTGAAGCTGGTCTCGACCCGCCGCTCGCTCCTCGACTATGTGAAGAAGAAGGACGAGGCGCGTTACAAGGCGCTGCTCGAGAAGCACAACATTCGTCGTTAAGAGTTCTTGCGCGCGCCAACCGGCGCGCGTTTTCGCGCGTGATTTCGAACGAAAGCGTTTGTTTAAAGGTTTTTCGTCGAGGCTGCGTGCGCGTCGGATGCGAGCCGTTGACGGCGAGCATCCGGGCATGATGGGCGAACACCGCGCTTCGGTGTTCGCGTTCGTGCCGACTGACAGTCCAGCAGCAATCCGGCGGCTGGGCACAACGGGCAAGGCGCCCGTATGACCCGAAGGGATGGACGCCATCCGAAATCCAAAAACCATGGCAGGATCGCAGGACGCTGATCGCCCGCTTCGATCAACGTCCCGCAATCTTGCGCATGGTTTTTGTTTTTCGACCCGTCCTTCTTTCGAGAACCCATGAAAGAAGACCTCTATGTTCAATAAGCATTCAGTCGAGATCGACTGGGGTGGACGCCCTCTCAAGCTCGAAACCGGCAAGATCGCCCGCCAGGCCGACGGCGCCGTCGTCGCGACCTACGGCGAGACCGTGGTGCTCGCCACCGTCGTTGCCGCGAAGTCACCGCGCGAAGGCGTCGACTTCCTGCCGCTGACCGTCGACTACCAGGAGAAGACCTACGCAGCCGGCCGCATTCCCGGCGGCTATTTCAAGCGCGAAGGTCGTCCGACCGAGAAGGAAACGCTGGTCTCCCGCCTGATCGACCGCCCGATCCGTCCGCTGTTCGTCGACGGCTGGCGCAACGAGACCCAGGTGATCGTCACCGTGCTCTCGCACGACATGGAGAACGATCCCGATATCGTCGCGCTGGTGGCCTCGTCGGCTGCGCTGACCCTGTCGGGCGCTCCCTTCAAGGGCCCGATCGGCGCCGCGCGCGTCGGCTTCGCCAATGACGAGTTCATCCTCAACCCGACGCTCGACGAGATGGTCGACACCCAGCTCGACCTCGTCGTCGCCGGCACCGCAGACGCCGTGCTGATGGTCGAATCGGAAGCCAAGGAGCTGAACGAAGAGATCATGCTCGGCGCCGTGATGTTCGGTCACCGCCACTTCCAGCCGGTGATCAACGCGATCATCGAGCTCGCCGAAAAGGCCGCGAAGGAGCCGCGCGAGGTCACCACGATCGACAATTCGGCGCTCGAAAAGGAAATGCTCGGCATGGTCGAGCAGGAACTGCGCGCCGCCTACGCCATTCCGGTCAAGCAGGATCGCTACGCCGCGGTCGGCAAGGTCAAGGAAAAGGTGATCGCGCACTACTTCCCGGAAGGCCAGGAGCCGAAATACGACAAGCTGCGCATCGGCGGCGTGTTCAAGGAGCTCGAAGCCAAGATCGTTCGCTGGAACATCCTCGACACCGGCAAGCGCATCGACGGCCGCGATTCCAAGACCGTGCGCAACATCGTCGCCGAAGTCGGCGTGCTGCCCCGCGCCCACGGCTCGGCCCTGTTCACCCGCGGCGAGACCCAGGCGCTGGTCGTGACCACGCTCGGCACCGGCGAGGACGAGCAGTACATCGACGCGCTGTCGGGAACGTACAAAGAGACGTTCCTGCTGCACTACAACTTCCCTCCCTACTCGGTCGGTGAGACCGGCCGCCTCGGCGGCACCAAGCGCCGCGAGATCGGCCACGGCAAGCTCGCGTGGCGCGCGATCCACCCGGTGCTGCCGCCGCACCACGAATTCCCCTACACCACGCGCGTGGTATCGGAGATCACCGAATCCAACGGCTCCTCGTCGATGGCTTCGGTCTGCGGCGCCTCGCTCGCGCTGATGGACGCCGGCGTGCCGTTGAAGCGGCCGACCGCGGGCATCGCGATGGGGCTGATCCTCGAAGACAAGCGCTTCGCGATTCTCTCGGACATCCTCGGTGACGAGGACCATCTCGGCGACATGGACTTCAAGGTCGCCGGTACCGAGCAGGGCATCACCTCGCTCCAGATGGACATCAAGATCGAGGGCATCACCGAAGAGATCATGAAGGTCGCGCTCGGCCAGGCCAAGGATGGGCGTATCTACATCCTCGGCGAGATGTCGAAGGCGCTGACCAACGCCCGTGCCGAGCTCGGCGAATACGCGCCGCGCATCGAGACCTTCAAGATCGCCACCGACAAGATCCGCGAAGTGATCGGCACCGGTGGCAAGGTGATCCGCGAGATCGTCGAGAAGACCGGCGCCAAGGTCAACATCGAGGACGACGGCACCGTGAAGGTCGCCTCCAACGACGGCGAGGCCATGAAGGCCGCGATCAAGTGGATCAAGTCGATCGCCTCCGATCCGGAAGTCGGCCAGATCTATGACGGCACCGTCGTCAAGGTGATGGAGTTCGGCGCTTTCGTGAACTTCTTCGGTTCCAAGGACGGTCTCGTCCACATCAGCCAGCTCGCCTCGGCGCGCGTGCAGAAGACCTCCGACGTCGTCAAGGAAGGCGACAAGGTCAAGGTCAAGCTGCTCGGCTTCGACGACCGCGGCAAGACCCGCCTGTCGATGAAGGTGGTCGACCAGGAGACCGGCGAAGACCTCGAGGGCAAGGGCGAGAGCCAGCAGCCCGCGCGCGAAGCGGCCGGCGAGTAAATCTCGCTACCTGCCAGACACACGAAGGGCGGCCTCGCGGCCGCCCTTTTTGTTTGTGTTCGTTTGTGCCTGCTCCGGCCGATCTGCGCTCCCTCTCCCGCTTGCGGGAAAGGGTCCGGGAGAGGGTTGCTTCCGCAGAGAGACTCCCAATGAGGAGAGAGCCCTCACCCGCCGCGCGGGACGATGCTTCGCATCGCCCGGAGCGCGTCGACCTCTCCCGCAAGCGGGAGAGGTCAAACACCTCAAGCCGCGATGTCGTAGCGGTCGAGGTTCATCACCTTGGTCCAAGCCTTGGCGAAGTCCTTGACGAACTGCTCCTTGGAATCCGACGTGGCATAGACCTCGGCGTAGGCGCGAAGCTGCGAGTGTGCGCCGAAGATCAGGTCGATGCGCGTGCCGGTCCACTTGACCGCGTTGGTCTTGCGGTCGCGGGCCTCATAGGTGCCGTCGGTGCCGGCCGGCGTCCACTGCGTGCTCATGTCGAGCAGGTTGACGAAGAAGTCGTTGCTCAGCGTTCCCACCTTCGAGGTGAGGACGCCGTTCTTCGAACCGTTCGCATTGGCACCGAGTACGCGCAGACCGCCGACGAGCACCGTCATCTCCGGACCGGTAAGCCGGAGCAGCTGCGCACGATCGACCAGAGCTTCCTCGGGCATCATGAACTGCTGCCGCTTGCCGATGAAGTTGCGGAAGCCATCGGCCCGCGGCTCCAGCGGAGCAAACGAAGCGGCGTCGGTCTGCTCCTGCGAGGCATCCATGCGGCCCGGCGTGAAGCCGACCTTGACGTCGACGCCGGCATCCTTGGCGGCCTTCTCGACCGCGGCGGTGCCGCCGAGCACGATGAGGTCCGCCAGCGAGACCTTCTTCGCACCGGATGACGCGTTGAAGTCCTTCTGGATCGCTTCGAGCTTGCCCAGGACCTTCGAGAGCTGAGCCGGCTCGTTCACCTCCCAATCCTTCTGCGGGGCGAGGCGGATGCGCGCGCCGTTGGCGCCGCCGCGCTTGTCCGAGCCCCGGAACGTCGAGGCCGACGCCCAGGCGGTCGAGACCAGCTCCGAGACCGACAGACCCGAAGCCAGGATCTTGGTCTTCAGCGAGGCGATATCCTGCTCGCTCGCGAGCTCGTGATTCACGGCCGGGATCGGGTCCTGCCAGATCAGCGTTTCCTTCGGCACCAGCGGGCCGAGATAGCGTTGGATCGGGCCCATGTCGCGATGGGTGAGCTTGAACCAGGCGCGGGCAAAGGCGTCCGCGAACTGATCGGGATTCTCCAGGAAGCGGCGCGAGATCTTCTCATAGGCCGGATCCATACGCAGCGACAGATCGGTCGTCAGCATCGTCGGCCGATGCTTCTTGGACTTGTCGAAGGCGTCGGGAATGATCGCCTCGGCGCCCTTGGCCGTCCACTGCTGCGCACCGCCCGGGCTCTTCGTCAGCTCCCATTCGTACTTGAACAGGTTCTCGAAGAAGTTGTTGCTCCACTTCGTCGGCGTCGTCGTCCAGGTCACCTCGAGGCCGCTGGTGATGGAATCGCCGCCAATGCCCGAAGCGTGCTTGCTCTTCCAGCCGAGGCCCTGATCCTCGAGCGCGCCCGCTTCCGGCTCCGGTCCGACCAGCGACGGATCGCCGGCACCATGGGTCTTGCCGAAGGTGTGGCCGCCGGCGATCAGCGCGACGGTTTCCTCGTCGTTCATCGCCATGCGGGCGAACGTCTCGCGGATGTCCTTTGCCGCGGCGATCGGATCCGGCTTGCCGTTCGGGCCTTCTGGATTGACGTAGATGAGGCCCATCTGCACCGCGCCGAGCGGCTCGGCGAGCTGACGTTCGCCGCTGTAGCGCTCATCGCCCAGCCACGTGCCTTCGGGACCCCAATAGAGCTCTTCCGGCTCCCACACGTCGGCGCGGCCACCGGCGAAGCCGAAGGTCTTGAAGCCCATCGACTCCAGCGCGACGTTGCCGGCCAGCACCATCAAATCGGCCCAGGAAATCTTGCGGCCGTATTTCTGCTTGATCGGCCAGAGCAGACGGCGTGCCTTGTCGAGATTGGCGTTGTCGGGCCAGCTGTTGAGCGGCGCGAAACGCTGCTGTCCGGCGCCGGCGCCACCGCGACCGTCGGTGGTGCGATAGGTGCCCGCGCTGTGCCAGGCCATGCGGATCATGAGGCCGCCGTAGTGACCGAAGTCGGCGGGCCACCATTCCTGCGATTCGGTCATCAGAGCGGTCAGGTCCTTGATGACCGCGTTCAGGTCGAGCGACTTGAATTCCTTGGCGTAGTCGAAGTCCTTGTCCATCGGGTCGGACTTGGCCGAATTCTTGTGCAGCATCTCGATGCTGAGCTGGGTCGGCCACCAATCGCGGTTCGCCGGCACACGTTTTCCACCCGAAAACGGGCACTTTGAAGTGTCGTCCATGAATACCTCCTCTGGTGGCGTCGAACTCGCGCCATTGACCAGGTAGAAGCACTCTAGGCTTCACGTTCGATCAGGGGAAGTTGACTTTAATGATCGCAGCGATAAGATTTTCTGATGCTAAATCTCACGCTGCGCCAGCTCCGGTATTTTGACGCCCTGGCGCGTCACAATCATTTCGGCCGCGCGGCTGAGTCCTGTTCGATCTCGCAGCCGGCCCTGTCAATGCAGATCAAGGAGCTGGAGGAGGCGCTCGGCGGCCTGCTGCTGGAGCGCAGCGCTCGGCAGGTGGCGCTGACCCGATTTGGCGAGGAGCTCGCGCAGCGCGTCCGCGACATTTTGCGCTCGGTCGACGAACTCGGCGATTTCGCCCGCGCCTCGCAGGACCGGTTCTCCGGACGGCTGCGCATCGGCATGATTCCGACGATCGCGCCCTATCTGCTGCCGACGATCACCAAGAATTTGACGCGCATGCATCCGGAGCTCGACATCCGCGTGCGCGAGACGATGACGCCGCGGCTGATCCAGGAACTGGTGGAAGGCCGACTCGATACCGCGATCGTTGCGCTCCCGGTGTCGGAGCCCTCGCTCACCGAGGTCGCCCTGTTCGAGGAAAAATTCCTGCTGGTGCGGCCGAGCGCAGATGAGGGAACGCCGGCACCGTCGCGGGAGATGATGCGCGAGATGCGGCTGCTGCTGCTCGAAGAGGGGCACTGCTTCCGCGATCAGGCGCTGTCATTCTGCAACATGCAATCGGCGCCGCCGCGCGAGATGCTGGATGCCAATTCGCTGTCGACGCTGGTCCAGATGGTCAGCGCCGGCATCGGCGTCACCTTGATCCCAGAGATGGCCGTGTCGGTGGAGACGCGATCGGCCTCGGTCTCGCTCGCGCGCTTCCGCGACCCGCAGCCGTCACGCACCATCGGCATGGTCTGGCGCAAGACCAGCCCGCTGGCGCGGCAACTCCTGCAAATCTCCGAGGTGGTGTGCCTGTCGGCGGGCAAGGTGCGCGCGCGCCCATCCGTGCGCAGCAAGCCGATTTGAGCCCTCGATGTCGCATCCCATCATCCGCCCGGCCCGCGCGGACGAATACGACGAGATCGGCCGCGTCTGGATGGAGAGCTGGGTCTCGACCGGGCTCGGCGAGACGAGTGAATTCCTGCTCGCAAACCTGCGTGCACGCGTCCGGCGCGAGATCGAGGACGGTTGGAGCCTGTTCGTCGCCGACGACGACGGCACGATCGCCGCAATGCTGGCGCTGCATTTGCCAAAACTCTATCTCGACATGCTGTTCGTCGCGCCCGCCTATCAGGGCCAATCGCTCGGCCGCCAATTGCTCGCCTTCACGCGTACGCAAATGCCGGACGAGATGTATCTGCGCTGCGTCCGCGAGAACGAGAAAGCCTGGCGCTGGTACGAGCGCGAGGGCTTTGTGTTCGAGAAGCAAGAGATCGAGCCCTCGAACGGGTTTGTGATGAAGTATTATAGATGGAAGCGGCAGCGGCCCTCCGCATAGACAACGATCTTCTGATGCAGCTTGCGGTTGTCACGATCCCAACTTAGTGTGGCATCTCCGATGTCCTCCTGCCGCTGCTCCCCTGGAATCCATGTTTCGATCTGCTGCCTCATTGCTCGTCCTGCTGTCCTTTCTGGCTCCGGCAGTAGCGCAAACCCCTTCCGCAACCACCGCATCTCCCGCACCGGCAAAACCAGCTGCCAAGAAGGCCGCGCCGAAGGCCAAACCGGTGGCGAAGCAGCCGGTCGCGGTCGAGAGCGGCCCGTGCCGGCTTGGCGTGATCTCGGTGATCAGCGAGCGCTATTCCGTCCAGAAATTCGGGCTGACCATTTTCGAGAGCGAGGAGACCGAGATTCCCATCGACTGGGGTCTCGACGATCTCGTGTTTGCGCGGGTTAAAGCCGCAACGGGTGGCGATCCCGGTGTTCGCAGGATCGCCTACCCCAAGGGGGCCTTCGAACCCTTCTACAATCCGAAATCGCGATTCATTCCCGATCCCAACGAACGCCTGCCAGCGATCGTGCGCGGCATCACTCCGAACGGGAGCTGCGCTCGCTATCTGGTTGCGACCACGTACAAGGGAGAACTGCCGGGCACCCGCCTGATGTTAAACGGCATCGGCACATTCAATCAGGGGCTCGGAAATCTGATCCGGCATTCGCATTTGTTCGCCAACATCTCGATCAACCTGATCGACGGCAGAAGCTATGAGGAAATCAAGCGCCCCTTTGTGAATTTCGGCGCGAACTTCGCCGCAAGTCTGCGGCTGACCGAAGACCCGCTCACCAAGCTCGACAACTCGCTGTTCCCCGAGCCGCCCGCGGCAGCTTCAGCCAACGCGACGCTGCGCGAGAGGACACGAACACTCGTCGCAGATAGGCTCGACCGCGGACTCCCCGGCTATCTCAAGGAAGATTGAGCCGGAGCATTCCATACCTGGCGTAGTGCATTGCGGATTCGCTGCGGACGCGCCATGAAATTGCGCGCTGTTCGGCTGCCACCGATGAAAGGTCCGCTTCCATGATCAAGCTCTATTGGTCGCCCCGTTCGCGCTCATTCACGACGCTCTGGCTGATGGAAGAGAGTGGCCTGCCGTATGAGCGCGTGCTGACGGACATCTCGACCGGCGCACAGAAGGCGCCGGACTACCTGAAGGTCAATCCGATGGGCAAGGTTCCGGCGCTGACCGACGGCGATGCCGCGCTCGGCGAAGCCGCCGCCATCTGCGCCTACATTGCCGATCGCTATCCCGAGACCAGGCTAGCCCCAGCCGTGACGGACCCGCGCCGTGCGCGTTACCTGCAATGGCTGTTCTTCTCGCCGGGCTGCATCGAACCCGCCATCATCCAGATCTTCACGAAGATCGAGATCCCGACATCGACCGCGGCCTGGGGCAGCGCAACGCAGGTCTTCGACGTGCTGGAAGCCGCGCTTGCCAAGGGGCCGTGGGTCCTCGGGGAGGAATTTTCCGCCGCCGACATCACGATCGGCTCGGGCCTGAACTTCGCGGTGCGCCTGTTCAAGATGGTGCCGTCGCGCCCGGCCTTCGAGGCCTATCTCACCCGCTGCATGGCACGGCCGGCGTTCCAGCGCGCGGAGCAGATCGCGGCGGGTTAGTCCTGCGTCTTCATATCATCCGGCCTCGGCATCAGGACGATGTTGTAGCCGCTATCGACATAGTGGATCTCGCCGGTCACGCCGCCGGAGAGATCCGACAACAGATACAGCGCCGAGCCGCCGAGCTCGTCGAGCGTGACGCCGCGGCGGAGCGGGGAATGCTTTTGCATGAAGGCGAACATCGCGCGCGCCTCGCCGATGCCGGAGCCGGCGAGCGTGCGGATCGGGCCGGCGGAGATCGCGTTGACGCGGATGCCGCGCGGTCCGAAGTCGGAGGCGAGATAGCGCACCGAGGCTTCCAGCGCCGCCTTGGCCACGCCCATCACGTTGTAGTTCGGCATCGCGCGTTCCGAAGCGCCGAAGGTCAGCGTGATCATGCTGCCGCCCTCCGTCATCAGCTCGGCGGCGCGTTTTGCCACTTCCGTGAAGGAGAAGCAGGAGATCACCATGGTGCGCGAAAAATTCTCGCGGCTGGTGTCGGCGTAGCGGCCCTTGAGCTCGTTCTTGTCGGCGAAGCCGATCGCGTGGATGACGAAGTCGAGCTTGCCCCATTTTTCGCGGAGCACATCGAAGGTGGCATCGACGCTGGCGATGTCCTCGACGTCGCAGGGCAGCACCATGTCGACGCCAAGCTGCTCCGCCAACGGCTTGACGCGCTTGCCCAAGGCCTCGCCCTGGAAGGTGAAGGCAAGCTCGGCGCCATGGGCATGCAGCGTCTTCGCCATGCCCCAGGCGATCGAATGATCATTGGCGATGCCCATGATCAGACCGCGCTTGCCTTTCATCAAACCTTCCATTTCACGGTCACCTTTCACTTTCCGCTTTCGTCATGCCCGGGCTTGTCCCGGGCATCCACGCCCTTCGAAGCCGGAGGCCAAGACGTGAGCAAAGACGTGGATGGCCGGGACAAGCCCGGCCATGACGAGAAAATTACCAGCGCGTCCGCAAGGACCTCACGCATCAAGCCGGCTGAACACCAGCGTGGCGTTGGTGCCGCCGAAGCCGAAGGAGTTCGACAGCACGGTGCCGATCTTGACGTTGTCGATGCGCTTGCGCACGATCGGCATGTCGGCGAACACGGGGTCGAGCTCCTGGATGTGGGCGCTCTCGCAGATGAAACCATTGTTCATCATCAGCAGCGAATAGATCGCTTCCTGCACGCCGGTTGCGCCCAGGGAGTGGCCCGTCAGCGCCTTGGTCGCCGAGATCGGCGGGCACTTCTCGCCGCTTCCGAACACCCTGCGGAGCGCGTCGATCTCCGGCGGATCGCCGGCCGGCGTCGATGTCGCGTGCGGATTGATGTAGTCGACCTTGGTCTTCACGGTCGACATCGCCATGCGCATGCAGCGCTCGGCACCCTCGCCTGATGGTGCGACCATGTCGTAGCCGTCGGACGTCGCGCCGTAGCCGACGATCTCGCCGTAAATGCGCGCGCCGCGCGCCTTGGCATGCTCGAGCTCTTCCAGCACCAGCACGCCGGCGCCGCCAGCAATCACGAAGCCGTCGCGGTTGACGTCGTAGGGACGCGAGGCCGTGGAGGGCGTGTCGTTGTACTTCGAGGACATCGCGCCCATGGCGTCGAACAGCACCGACAGCGACCAGTCCAGCTCCTCGCAGCCGCCAGCGAAGATGACGTCCTGCTTGCCGATCTGGATCGTCTCATAGGCGTTGCCGACGCAATGGTTCGACGTCGCGCAGGCCGACGAAATCGAATAGTTCACGCCCTTGATCTTGAACCAGGTTGCAAGCGTCGCGGAGGCCGTGGAGGACATCGCCTTCGGCACTGCAAACGGCCCGACGCGCTTCGGTCCCTTGGTGCGGGTGATGTCGGCGGCCTCGACGATGGTGCGCGCGGACGGACCGCCGGATCCCATGATGATGCCGGTGCGAATATTGGAAATTTCGTCAGGCGAAAGACCGGAATCCTGGATCGCCTGTTCCATCGCGACGTGATTCCACGCCGCGCCCTGACCGAGGAAACGCATGGCGCGGCGGTCGACCACCGTCGAGGGATCGAGCGTCGGCGCACCCTGCACCTGCGAACGGAAGCCGAGCTCGGCATATTTCTCAGCCCGCGAAATGCCCGACTTCGCCTCGTGAAGGCTCGCAAGCACTTCCTGGGTGTTGTTTCCGATGGAAGAGACAATGCCCATCCCGGTGACCACAACCCGCCTCATGACAGCCTCGCCTCAATCGTTATCTTCGTGGTGATGCGCTCAGCCCAGGCTCGTGCCCTGCTTGAACAGGCCGACCTTCAAATCCTTCGCGCGATAGATAATCTGGTCATCGACCGAAAGCCATCCGTCGGCGATACCGAGCACCAGCTTTGAACGCATCACGCGCTTGATATCGATGTTGTACACAACCTTGCGGGCCTCCGGCAGCACCTGGCCGCTGAACTTCAGCTCGTTCAGGCCAAGCGCGCGACCGCGACCTTCACCGCCGCTCCAGCCCAGATAAAAGCCGACCATTTGCCACAGCGCATCGAGGCCGAGGCAGCCGGGCATCACCGGATCGTTCTTGAAGTGGCAGCCGAAGAACCAGAGGTCGGGCTTCACGTCGAGTTCGGCACGCACTACCCCCTTGCCGAATTCGCCGCCGGTCTCGCTGATGTCCGAAATGCGGTCGAACATGAGCATCGGCGGCAGCGGCAATTGCGCATTGCCAGGGCCGAACATCTCGCCGCGGGCACATGCCAGCAGATCTTCATATTCGTAACCGTTGCGCCTGTTCAGCATGCGGAAGCCTTTGTGTTCTAACCCCGACTGAGCGGCGTTTCCGGCGAAAATGGGCCCCATCCTGTTCGAAAAGCAACATCTGTTGCCATTCTCAGACGAGAATAACGAAGGACCCCGGATAGATAGCGAACGGCCTTCAATGCCGGGTCGCGCCAAAATCGGTTAAGCGGAACCGCGGGCTCTCTAACACAGGCCATTTCGGGTAGCAAAGCGCTCTCATGAAGGTAAAATGACGGGCCGCCGGCCCGGTTCCCCTGCTAATTAGAACCACTCTAGTTGCGAGAAACTTGCATCTGCATCTATCTCTCCATATATGTTGGAGACCACAGTGTTCACGCGTGCCCGAAGCTGGAAATGAACGAAAATAACGCGCCCCATCGCGACGACGAGGCTCATGCGGCGGCTCTTATGTCGGGCCGCCAGCCGGCTTTGACCGGTTGCCCGTGGCACGACGTCAACGAAATGCTCCAATCCGCCGGGCTTCGCCCGACGCGCCAGCGTATGGCGCTCGGCTGGCTCCTGTTCGGCAAGGGTGCGCGACACCTCACGGCTGAAATGCTTTACGAGGAAGCGACGCTGGCCAAGGTGCCGGTCTCACTTGCCACCGTCTACAACACGCTGAACCAGCTCACCGACGCCGGTCTGCTGCGTCAGGTCAGCGTTGACGGCACCAAGACCTATTTTGATACCAACGTCACGACCCACCATCACTATTATCTCGAGAACAGCCACGAGCTGGTCGACATCGAGGATCCGCATCTGGCGCTGTCCAAGATGCCGGAGGTGCCCGCGGGTTACGAGATCGCCCGCATCGACATGGTCGTACGGCTGCGCAAGAAGCGCTGAGATCGTCTTACATCACTGATTTGATTTTCATGGCCGGGATTTCCCGGCCATATTGTTTTACGCCGTCATTCCGGGGCGGTACGCAGCACCGAGCCCGGAATCTCGAGATCCCGGGTTCGATGCTGTGCATCGCCCCGGGATGACCCGTTGGGTCAGTTCACCTGCTCGTCCGAGTAGACGCCCCAGAGGCGCTCCTGCTGAATCCAGCCGTCAAAGCCGTTGCCGGTGACGTGGCACCAGTTTGTGGTGCACTTTTTCACCTGCGTGACGACGCCGGCCTGGAGCTTTGCGGCCACCGCGCTGTCGGGATCGGCGCGGTCATAGATCGGCGCAAGCTCGTCCTTGTGCTTCATCGTGACGACGGCGGTACGGCGGCCCGACAGCAGCGAGTGATAGACCCAGCCCTCGGCGCCCTCGGAATCGCGGACCCGGCGCCAGTTCTCGAACTCGGCGGTGATTTCGACCGGCAGGCCGGAGCGGGTGTAGACCCAGGCGACGTCATTGTCCTTGGTCGGGCCGGCGCGGACGTTGACGTGATCCGATTTCAGGCTGACGTAGCGCGGCACCGGGAGGCCCGAGGCAGTCTGGGGTGTGCTGTCCTTTGCCGAATGCCCCGGGCTGACCGAAGCGCTCAACCAGGTGCAAACGAGCGCCATCACCGAACAAAAACGCCCCAACGCCATCAACCCGTCTCCTGTCGAAGGTCCGGCCGAGCCGGGCCCTCGCCCCAAAATTCCAAAACCAGGCCGCTGCCGCCCCTGTGACCCGCCTATGCGGGTGTTCCCGAGCCCTTTACCCGTGGTTCTTGTCTTGGCCCGGCCTTCTGCTAGAGAGGACGGGCATCTGAACAACCGGTTTGTCCCGATTTTCCGGCCGGAAATGTCGGGAGAGCTTGAAGGAAACGCCGGGGACGACACGGCAGTTGCAGTGTCGAACAACCGGGTTAATGAGGCCTCAACGGCCGGCCTTTGGCGACAGAGGCGGCTCGCAACGCCTCATGAGGGCAGGACATGTCGGTGAAGAAAAAGCCCCTCGTCGTGGTGACGCGCAAGCTTCCGGACTCGATCGAGACCCGGATGCGCGAGCTATTCGACGCGCGGATCAATCTCGACGACGCGCCGATGTCGCCCGAGCAGATCGCGGAAGCCGCCCGCACGGCCGATGTGCTGGTCCCAACCGTGACCGATCACATCTCCGCCGACATCGTCAACCAGCCCGACTGCAGGCTGAAACTGATCGCGAATTTCGGCAACGGCGTCGACAACATCGATGTCGAGGCCGCGCATGCCCGCGGCATCACCGTCACCAACACACCGAAGGTTCTGACCGAAGACACCGCCGACATGACCATGGCACTGATCCTCGCCGTGCCCAGGCGGATGATCGAAGGCGCCTCGATCCTGACGGAAGGAAAACCCTGGCCGGGCTGGTCGCCGACCTGGATGCTCGGCCATCGCATCGGCGGAAAGCGCCTCGGCATCATCGGCATGGGCCGCATCGGCCAGGCGGTCGCACGCCGCGCCCGCGCCTTCGGCTTGCAGATCCACTATCACAACCGCCGGCCGGTGGCGCCGAAGATCGCCGAAGAGCTGGGCGCGACCTATTGGGAAAGCCTCGACCAGATGCTGGCTCGAATGGACATCATCTCGGTGAACTGTCCGCACACGCCGGCGACCTACCATCTGCTGTCGGCGCGCCGGCTGAAGCTGATCCGCAAGGACGCCTACATCGTCAACACCGCGCGCGGCGGGGTCACTGACGAGGACACGCTGATCAAGCTGATCGAAGGCGGCGAGATCGGCGGCGCCGGCCTCGACGTCTACGAGCACGAGCCCGCGGTGAACCCGAAGCTGGTGCGGCTCGCCAAGGCCGGCAAGGTGACGCTGCTGCCGCATATGGGCTCGGCCACGATCGAGGGCCGCGTCGAGATGGGCGAGAAGGTGATCATCAACATCCGCACCTTCCTCGACGCGCACAAGCCGCCGGATCGCGTGCTGCCGAGCATGCTCTGAGTTCAACTTTCTGCGCGATAAGCTCTCCTGCCTCATCCTGAGGAGACCGCGTAGCGGTCGTCTCGAAGGATTGCCGCAGGCGAGATCCGGGCCTTCATGGTTCGAGACGCGCGTTCCGCGCTCCTCACCATGAGGGTCTGCTATCCTCGGGCGTTTCGCTTGCGCCAGTCGGCGACGAAATCGATGAAGGCCCGCAGCGCCGGCGGCGTCTGGCGCCGGCTTGGATAGTACAGGAACGGTCCGGAAAACGGCTCGCACCAGTCTTCAAGCAGCCTGACCAGCGCGCCCGACTTCAGGGCTTCGCCGACGTAACCATCAAGCGTCGCCCAGATGCCGGCTCCGTCGAGCGCCGCGCGCATGGAGAGGCCCATGTTGGTCGAGATCAGCTTTGCCGGCGGGTCGACTTTCACCAGCTGACCGGCCTTCTCGAACTCCAGATCATGCATGACACCGCTGGAGTAGCGGGCGCGGATGCAATCGTGGTCGAGTAGATCCTTCGGATGCTCAGGCTTGCCGCGGCGTGCGAGGTAATCGGGCGAAGCGACCACGACATAGCTCTGCGGGCCGCTCAGCGGGATCGCCACCATGTCCTGCGCGAGATGCTCGCCATAACGCACGCCGGCATCGAAGCCCGCGCTGACGATATCGACGAACCCGCTCTCGGAGACGATGTCGAGGTCGACCTGCGGATAGGCCTTGAGGAACGGCCCGACCATCGGCGCCAGCACGAGATCGACCGCAGGCGGCGGCGCGTTGATGCGCAGCCGGCCCGAGGCCACCTCGCGCAGGCCCCGGACCTGATCCAGGGCGTCGCCGACATCGCGCAGCGCCGGCGCCACGCGCGACAGCAGCAACTCACCCGCCTCGGTCAGGGCGACGCTACGGGTCGTGCGGTTCATCAGGCGGACGCCGAGGCGCTCCTCCAGGTCCCGCAATCGCTGGCTAAGGCTCGACACCGACACGCGAATATCGATCGCCGCACGCCGGAAATTGCGGGTGCGGGCGACCGCCACGAAGACGTCGAGATCACGCAGGTCGGGCTCGGGCATTGTTCGCCAATGTGAACAAGCCATTCTCGATTGTCCAGCTTATCGGCGTAATCGATCAGGCGCATATCTGGCCTCGTCACGCGGCGCAGTCACCGCCTTTTCGAGGAGAGCCATCATGGAACAGCGCAAACTCGGTTCAACCGGCCCCACCGTCTCAAGCCTCGGCCTCGGCTGCATGGGCATGTCCGAGGTCTACGGCCCCGCCGATCGCGGCGAGAGCATCGCCACGATCCACGCGGCGCTGGATGCCGGCATCACCCTGGTCGACACCGGCGATTTCTACGCCATGGGCCACAATGAAATGCTGGTGCGCGAAGCGCTCAAGGACGTGCCGCGCGACAGGGTGCAGATCAGCGTCAAGTTCGGTGCGCTGCGCGGTCCTGCCGGCGAATTCACCGGCATGGACACGAGGCCGGCCGCAACGAGGAACTTCCTGGCCTATTCACTGCAGCGGCTCGGCACCGACTACATCGACATCTACCGTCCGGCGCGGCTCGATCCCAACATTCCGATCGAGGAAACCATCGGCGGCATCGCCGATCTCGTGAAGGCCGGCTACATCAAACATATCGGCCTGTCCGAGGTCGGCTCCGACACCATCCGCCGCGCGCATGCCGTGCACCCGATCGCCGATCTCCAGATCGAATATTCGCTGATCGAGCGTGGCATCGAACGCGACATCCTGACGACCTGCCGCGAGCTCGGCATCGGCATCACGGCTTACGGCGTGCTGGCGCGCGGCCTCATCAGCGGTCATTGGTCGAAGGACTCCGGCAAGGCAGGCAAGGATTACCGGCTGATGACGCCGCGCTTCCAGGGATCGAATCTCGAGGTCAATCTGGCTCTGGTGGAGCAGCTGCGCACCATCGCCGCCGAGATTGGCGCGACGCCGGCACAGGTCGCGATCGCCTGGGTGGCGGCGCAAGGGAAGGAGATCGTGCCGCTGGTCGGCGCCCGCACCCGTAACCGCCTCAGCGAGGCACTTGGTGCGGCCGAGGTCACGCTGACGCCGGCTCATCTCGCGGTGCTGGCAAAGGCCTTCCCGCCCGATGTCGCCGCCGGTACGCGTTACGCGGCCGAGCAGATGGCGCATCTCGACAGCGAGAAGCCGGCCACGGCGTAGCGGCTGCGATCAGGTGCGATGGGCGCTGAGATCGGTGATCACAGGCCCATCGCCATTGAGCGGATTGGCCGGATCGCGCGCGTAACGCAGCGTCTCGAAGCGCATCGCGCGCGCATCGATCATGAGGAGACGGCCAACCAGGCCGTCGCCAAAGCCGACGATCTCGCGGATCGCCTCCAGCGCCATCATCGAGCCCATCACGCCCGCGAGCGCGCCCATGACGCCGGCTTCGGCGCAGGCCGGCACGGTCCCGGGCGGCGGCGCCTCCGGGAACAGGCAGCGATAGGTCGGATTGAATTCGCCCTGCTCGTTCTTCTCATGCGCACGGATGGTGGTCAGCGAGCCATCGAAGGTGCCGAGCGCCGCCGTGATCAGCGGCCTCTTGGCGAAGAAGCAGGCGTCCGAGGCCAGATAGCGGGTCGAGAAATTGTCGGAGCCGTCAAGCACGAGGTCATAGTCGCCGATCAGCGCCAGCGCATTGTCGGCATTGAGCCAGGTGGCGTGGCCGACGAAGCGGACATGCGGATTGAGCGCCGTGATCCGTTCGGCCGCGCTCTCGACCTTGTGCCGGCCGATATCGGGCGTGGTGTGAATGACCTGGCGCTGGAGGTTCGACAGCGACACCACATCGTCATCGACCACGCCGAGCGTACCGATGCCGGCGGCCGCCAGATACATCAACGCGGGCGCACCGAGCCCGCCGGCGCCGATCACCAGCACGGAGGCCCGCTTCAGCGCAGCCTGGCCGGGACCACCGACATCGCGCAGCACGATATGGCGGGCATAGCGTTCGAGTTCGTCCGGGCTCAGCATCGTCCTACGCCTCTCCTACTACGCTCTTGCTGTCGATCCTCATGGTGAGGAGCGCGGAACGCGCGTCTCGAACCATGCAGGCCCTGCTATCGCCGCGGGCGATCCTTCGAGACGCGGCCTTGAGGCCGCTCCTCAGGATGAGGGCCTGAGTCCACGGCTTCTATCGCCGGCCTGAACCACCGCAACATTGTTCGCGACCAACGAGATGTGCTTCAATGGCATTGCGTTCAATGGGCTGGCTGGATTTGTCATGAGATCGATGCTTGCGGCAACACTGATGTTTGCGGCTGCGACAGGCGCGAACGCCCAGATGACGACACCGCAGATGCCCGGCACCAAGCCGAAGCCGGTCCAGACCGTTCCGATCCGGCCTCCTGCATTGCAGACGCCGGCTGCGACGGCCGATGCCATGGCGCAGGCGGAGCGGCTGTCGCTGCAGTCCGACCTCGCCTGGGTCGGCCAGTACAACGGCGCCATCACCGGTGACGTCAGCGCGCGCCTGGTCGAGGCGATCAAAGAGTATCAGAAGGCCAAGGGCGGCAAGCCGACCGGCGTACTCAATCCGCAGGAACGCGCCGCGCTCGCCGAGACGGCGCGGCGGAAGCAGGACAGCGTCGGCTGGAAGATCGTGACGGAAATGACCAGCGGCGCGCGGCTTGGCATTCCCTCAAAGCTGGTGCCGCAGCAGGCGACCGACGCCAACGGCTCGAAATGGACCTCGCCCAATGGCACGGTGCAGGTGCTGCTCAGCCGCCGCAAGGAGGCGAGCCCGACCACAGCCAAGCTTGCCGAAGCGGAGAAGAAGGAGCCGGGTCGCAAGGTCGACTACACCGTGGTCAAGCCCGGCTTCTTCGTGCTGTCGGGTCTGCAGGGCCTGAAGAAATTTTACATGCGCGGCACTTCTCGGGGTGATGAAGTCCGCATCATGACGATCCTCTACGATCAGGCGACCGAGAACACGGTCGAGCCGGTCGTGATCGCGATGTCGAGCGCGTTCAACGCGTTTCCGTCAGGGCCGCAAGCCGGGCCGCCGCCGCGCAAGACCGTCGAGTATGGCACCGGTCTCGTCGTCAGCGACGATGGCGCGATCGTCACCGACCGCCTCGTCACCGATTCCTGTCTCGCGATCACGATCGCCGGCTATGGCAGCGCCGACCGGCTCGCCGAGGACCGGGAACACGACCTCGCGCTGCTGCATATCTACGGTGCCCGCGGCCTGAAGCCCTTCAGCCTCGCCGCCGGCGCGGCAAAGACGAGTATCGATGTCATCGGTATCGCTGATCCGCAGAGCCAGGGCGGAGCCGCCGGTGTGTCAAGCCTCAAGGCCGCGCTGGCATCTGTCGGTGGCGGCGATTCCCCGCTCTCACCGCCGCCGGCCGTCGGCTTCTCCGGCAGCCCCGCCATCGACACCGACGGCAAGTTCGCAGGGATCGCACTGTTGAAGCCGGCGATGGTCGCAGGACCCGCGACAGCGGTGCCGGCATCGCAGGCGGTGATGGTCTCCGCGGAGACGGTGCGTGATTTCCTGAAAGCGAATGGTGTCGCGGCGAACGGCACTTCCACAGATGCGACAGCCGCCGTTGTGCGCGTGATCTGCGTGCGCAAGTAACTCTCGTGTCACGGGCGCGGTGCGGCATGAGATGCCGCTGCGCTGTGTCCGGGGCACGCGATCAACTCGTCAGCGCACACAGCACACGTACGAGTACGGGTCCAGTAATGGTACGGATTCGCTGGCTTTTCCGATTCCGCCATCATCGTGACTGCTGATTCGGACCTCCGCGATCCCCTTTGGATCGGGCCGGCACGTCCTGAGCGAGAAGAGCTCAGCATCGAGATCGATGCACGTTCGCGTGGCGTTTCCCTGACCCGAGCACTCCAAAGGACCTTCAATGCACACGATCGTACTGGCCACCCAAAAGGGCGGCAGCGGCAAGAGCACGCTCGCCATCGGCCTCGCGCTGGCAGCCAAGCAGGCCGGCTTCACCGTTCGCCTCATCGAAACCGACCCGCAGGGCACACTGTCCAACTGGCAGCGCCGCCGCACCACCGACGATCTCGTCGTCGAGCCGATCTATCACGCCGCCGACATCGAGCCGCGCCTGAAGATGCTGGCCGACAGCGGCCTCCAGCTCGCGATCGTCGATACCGCCGCCGGCCTCAGCGCCGCGACCACCGCCGCGATCCGCCATTCTGATCTCTGCCTGATCCCGGCCCGCCCGAGCGTCGCCGACATCGAGGCGACCGTTTCGACGCTGAGCGTCGCGCGTGCCTGGAAGCGGCCTTACAGCTTCGTCCTGAACCAGACTCCGATCCGCGGTCAGCGCATCGACAATGCCGCCAACACCCTCGCCGAGGAAGCAGCGCTCGATCTCGCCGAGGTGCTCGCGCGCCCGCTGATCGGGATGCGCAACGACCACCAGGACTCGCTCGCGAGCGGCCTTGCGGTGAGCGAATTCGCGCCGAACGGCAAGTCGACCGAGGAGATCCGCGGCCTCTGGCATTGGATCGAGACCCGGCTCGAGCTCGCCGCCACCACCAATGTCCTGATCGACCAGGTCATCGCGGCCGCGGACGGAATGTTGCACGTGGCCGCCGAGCTAGCGGCCGACGAGACCACGACACTGGCGTCCTGAGCGGGGCAATCGCTCAGACGCCAGCCGGCCCTTCACCATCCGGAAGGGCCCCAGCGACGGAGCAATCCGGCCACCAGCCCGGCCGGATTGCTTCGCTTCGCGTTTTTGAGAGGACTCCATCCATCGGCATTGCGAGCACGACGAATTCGCTTTCGTAGCCTGGATGGATCGCACCATCGCGCCCCTCTGGCTCAATCCAACCGCACATTGCCCTTATCGCGCAGCCAGGCTTCACGCCGCACGATCCATTTCTCTGCTTTCGACCGTCCGCCGTGATGCGCGAGCTCGACGAAGCCGACGAACTCTGCACCGGTCTTCTGCTTGACCCGGCGTGAGGCCTCGTTGGTGGCCGCGTTGCAGACGTAGAAATGATCGAGGCCCAGTGTAACGAAGGCGAAGTCGTTCACCGCGGCGACCGCTTCCGTCATCAACCCGCGGCGCCAGTAAGGCTCGGCCAGCCAAAAGCCGCGATGGCCTTTCAGGCCTTCGGCACGGGGCCGGAAATGAATGTTTCCAATCGCCTCATCATCGCCGCCCTTCAGCACCAGCACCCAGAGATAAATCTCCTCTCCGGCTGAGACCTTGTCGAACTGCAGCTGGACGAAAGCTTCTGCGCCATCGGCTGGATACGGCCAGGGTACGACGGTGGAGAGATGCCGAATGATATTCCAGTTGTCGAAATGGCGCTGGATCGCCGGCGCGTCGGATAGCGCGAGCGGACGCAGGATCAGCCGTTCGGTTTCAAGTTGCGGCGTCTGCATGAGCAGCTATTTTTGACATTTCGGACACCAGAAGGTCGACCGGCCGTTCTGCGTGAAACGCTTGACGATGCCGCCGCATCGCGGCGTGGTGCATTTCTCGCCCTCGCGGTCATAGACCTTGAACGAGTGCTGGAAATAGCCGAGCTCGCCCGAGGTCTGGCGGTGGTCGCGCAATGACGATCCGCCGGCTTTGATCGCATCGTTCAGCACGGTGTGGATCGCGCCGACCAATCGCTTTGCGTGGTCCGTCGTCTCGCCCTTCTTGGTCGAGAGTGTCGCCGCGATCCGGCGCGGCGACAGATGCGAGCGATGCAGGGCTTCGCAGACATAGATATTACCGAGCCCGGCGACCACGCGCTGATCGAGCAACGCGGCTTTCAGGCTCGTGGTCTTGCCTGCGCAGGATCGCGCCAGCATCGCAGCGTCGAATTCGTTGCCGAGCGGCTCGGGGCCGAGCCCGCGCAGCAGTGGCTCGTCGTCGAGCGCACTGCGCGCGATCACTTTCATGTAACCGAAGCGGCGCGGATCGTTGAAGATGATGTCGGCGCCGGAGGACATCCGAAACAGCACGTGATCGTGCGTGGAGTCCTTGGCTCGCGGATAGTGAAACTCGCCGGGCGCTACCTCGTTGTCCGGCTTGATGACGCGAAACGAGCCCGACATGCCCAGATGCATCAACAGCACGTCGCCGGAGGCGAGATCGGCCATGAGATATTTTGCACGGCGGCCGAGCCCCGTGACGACCTGCCCCTTCAGTCGGGCCACGAAATCCGGCTGGAAGGGAAAGCGCAAATCGGGCCTGCGGGCCTCCGCGACCAGGATTTTTGCGCCCTCCATGACAGGCTGAAGGCCGCGGCGGACGGTCTCGACTTCGGGCAATTCGGGCATGGTCAGGCATTCACCTTATGAGGGCGGTGTGATAGCGCCATTGCGGCGGGCGCGCTATGGTCCGCCTCGTGGAGTAGAGTAATGGATCGGCCGGGCGAAACCACGCATTTTGGCTTCAGGGACGTGCCCCTGGGCGACAAGCAGACGCTGGTGAACGATGTGTTTCACAGCGTGGCGTCGCGCTATGATTTGATGAACGATTTGATGTCCGGCGGCCTGCATCGGGTCTGGAAGGACATCATGATCACCGCGCTCGACCCGCCGCGAGGCGACCGGCCGTTCGCGCTGCTCGACGTCGCCGGCGGCACCGGCGACATCTCCTTCCGCGCCGCCAACGCCGCAGGCCCCGGCTTCCATGCCACCGTCTGCGACATCAATTCCGGGATGCTGGAGGTAGGCCGCGAGCGCGCCGCCAAGCGGCATCTCGAGACCCAGGTCGATTTCGTCGAAGGCAATGCCGAAGCGCTCGCTTTCGCCGACCGCAGCTTCGACGCATATACGATCGCTTTCGGCATTCGCAATGTGCCGCGGATCGATCTCGCGTTGGCCGAAGCCTATCGCGTGCTCAAGCCAGGCAGCCGCTTCCTCTGCCTGGAATTCTCCACCGTCGAGATGCCCGGGCTGGATCGCCTTTATGACCTGTTCTCGTTCAAGGTGATCCCGCCGCTCGGGCGCATGATCACGGGTGACGCCGAGTCCTACCAATATCTGGTCGAGTCGATCCGCAAGTTTCCAAGACCCAACGCCTTCGCCGACATGATCCGTGACGCCGGCTTCGCCCGCGTGAACTGGCAGATATTGTCCGGCGGCATCGTCGCACTGCATTCGGGCTGGCGTTTGTGATCTCTGCCATAACCCATAGTGCGCGCCTGATGCGCGCCGCGTTCGTCTTTGCGCGCGAGGGCGTGTTCGGCGCCGTCGATCCGAGCCTGGTGCCGCCGCCCGGGCAGCTCGCGCTGAAGCTTGCGCGCATCATCGAGCGGCGCGGTCCGAAGCACGGCCCGCGGCTGTCGCGTGCGCTGACCCGGATGGGCCCGGCCTATCTCAAGCTTGGGCAATTTCTGGCGACCCGCCCCGACGTCGTCGGCGTCATCATGGCGCGCGACCTCGAAAGCCTTCAGGACCGCCTGCCGCCGTTCTCGCAAGCCGAAGCGGAAGCTGTGATCGCGACCTCGCTGGAACGGCCGCTGACCGAGTTGTTCGCGAGCCTCAGTGCGCCGGTCGCAGCCGCCTCGATCGCACAGGTACATCGCGGCGAAGTCCTGCGCGACGGCATCCGCAAGGCGGTCGCCGTGAAAGTGCTGCGGCCCAACGTGGCCGCACGCTTCCGCCGCGACCTCTCCGACTTCTTCTTCGTCGCATACAAGGCCGAATCCTATTCGTCCGAGGCGCGGCGCCTGCGCCTCATCGAGGTCATCAACACCATGTCGCGTTCGGTCGCGATGGAGATGGACCTGCGCCTCGAGGCCGCGGCGCTGTCGGAAATGGCGGAGAACACGCGCGACGATCCTGATTTCCGCGTACCGACCGTCGATTGGGACCGTACCACGCATAACGTGCTGACGATGGAATGGATCGACGGCATCGCGCTGAACGATCACAAGCGCCTGGCAGAATCGCAGGTCGACCTGCCCGATCTCGGCCGCAAGGTGATTCAGAGCTTCCTGCGCCACGCGCTGCGCGACGGCTTCTTCCATGCCGACATGCACCCGGGCAATCTGTTCCTGGATGACGCGGGTCGCCTCGTCGCGGTTGATTTCGGCATCATGGGCCGGCTCGGCATGAAGGAGCGGCGCTTCCTCGCCGAAATCCTGCTCGGCTTCATCACCCGCGACTATCGTCGCGTCGCGGAAGTGCATTTCGAGGCGGGCTATGTGCCCGCGCATCACTCGGTCGAGAACTTCGCGCAAGCGATCCGCGCCATCGGCGAGCCCATTCACAACCGCACGGCGGAAGAGATCTCGATGGCGCGGCTGCTGACGCTGCTGCTCGAGGTCACCGGCCTGTTCGACATGACCACGCGGCCCGAGCTGATCCTGCTCCAGAAAACCATGGTGGTGGTCGAGGGCGTGGCACGCGGCTTCGATCCCAAGCTCGACATCTGGAAGGTCGCCGACCCCGTGGTGCGGGAATGGATCGAGCGCAATCTCGGCCCGATCGGCCGGGTCCAGGGCGCGATCTCCGGGACCGGCGATCTCGCGCGCATCCTGATGCGTCTGCCTGACATCGCCGAGCGCTCGGTTGCGGTGCTCGAACAGCTGGAGACCATGACCCGGGAGGGCATCCGGCTGTCGCCGGAGAGCATCGCGGCGATGGGCCGCAGCGAGGGCCGCAAGAACCGTTGGCGCACCGTGGCGCTCTGGATCATTGCCGCGACCTTCATCGGCATCCTGATCGCCGTCCGGAATCTTTGATTGCAGTGCAATCACACAAATGATAGCATCGCTATCATTTGTGCTGGAGGGGCGTCATGGCGAGCCTGACCATTCGCAAGCTCGATGAAGGCATCAAAACTTACCTCAGGCTGCGCTCGGCCAAGAACCGCAGGTCGGTCGAGGAAGAGGTCCGGGTCATCCTCGGAGAGCTGATCGAAGGCCGTGAGGAGCCCCTGACGCCGTTCACGGCGCCGCCCGCGGCCTTCACCACCCCGATTCCTCAACGCACCGGCGCCGTTCCAGAAGCCAGCGTCACCCTGATCATCGGAGGCGGGATCGCGGCGTACAAATCGCTCGACCTGATTCGAAGGCTCAAGGAGCGGCGGATCGAGGTCCGCTGCGTGCTGACCAAGGCGGCGCAGCAATTCGTCACCGCGCTGGCCGTGAGCGCGCTCTCGCACGAGCGCGTCTACACCGACCTGTTCGATGCCCAGAGCGAGTTCGACGCCGGTCATATCCGGCTGGCGCGGGAGTGCGACCTGATCGTGGTGGCGCCTGCGACCGCGGATTTGATGGCCAAGATGGCCAACGGCCATGCCGACGATCTCGCCAGCGCCATCCTGCTCGCGACCAACCGCAAGGTCCTGCTCGCGCCGGCCATGAATCCGCTGATGTGGAACAACGCGGCGACGCGGCGCAATGTCGCGCAGCTTCAACGCGACGGCGTGATGTTGATCGGGCCGAATTCCGGCGAGATGGCGGAAGCAGGTGAAGCCGGCATCGGCCGCATGTCCGAAGCGATCGAGATTGCGACCGCCGCCGAGCGGCTGCTGCGGCCGCCGGTGCCGCGCCCACTCGCCGGCAAGCGCGTGCTGATCACCGCAGGCCCGACCCACGAGCCGATCGACCCGGTGCGCTACATCGCCAACCGATCCTCCGGCAAGCAGGGTTTTGCGATCGCCGCCGCCGCACAGGCCGCGGGCGCTGAGGTGATCCTGGTCAGCGGCCCGGTCGATCTCAGCGATCCCCAGGGCGTGACGGTCAAGCATGTGGAATCGGCGCGGCAGATGCTGGAGCAGGTGCAGGCCGCGCTTCCCGCTGACATCGCGATCTTCGCCGCCGCAGTCGCCGACTGGCGGGTCGTCAATGAAGGCGAGCAGAAGCTGAAGAAGACCTCGGCCGGCATGCCGCCGCTCCAGCTGGTCGAGAACCCCGATATCCTCGCGACGATCTCGAAACTGACCGACAAGCGTCCGCCACTGGTGATCGGCTTTGCCGCCGAGACCGAGCACCTCATCGACAACGCGAAGTCGAAGCTTGCCCGCAAGGGCTGCGATTGGATTGTCGCCAACGACGTCTCTCCCGCAACCGGCGTGATGGGCGGGGACCGCAACACCGTGCACCTCATCAGCCGTAACAATGGTGAGAAGAACGATAAGAAGGATGGCGAGATTGCAGTTGATTCCTGGCCGGCGATGACCAAGGAACAGGTCGCCATTGAACTGGTCGCGCATATCGCAAAGAGCGTGACCGGCAAATCCCGGGAGCCCGCATCTTGAGCACCAAAGTCACCGTCGAACTGCAACGCCTGTCCCACGCGGAAGGGCTGCCGCTGCCGGCCTATCAGACCAATGATGCCGCCGGTCTCGATCTGATGGCGGCGGTGGCCGAGAACGAGCCGCTGACGCTTGCGCCCGGCCAATATGCGCTGGTGCCGACGGGCCTCGCGATAGCGTTGCCGCCCGGGTACGAGGCGCAGGTGCGGCCGCGTTCGGGCCTTGCCGCCAAGCACGGCGTCACCGTGCTGAACTCACCGGGCACGATCGACGCGGACTATCGCGGCGAGATCAAGGTGATCCTGATCAATCACGGCCAGACCGCCTTCGTGGTCAAGCGCGGCGAGCGCATCGCACAGATGGTGATCGCGCCAATGGTGCAGGCCGCGCTGGTTCCCGTGGCGACCCTGTCCGCGACCGACCGCGGTGCCGGCGGATTCGGCTCGACCGGCCGCTAAGACGGGGTGAGCGTTGGGTGTGCACCTCTCCCGCTTGCTTGCGGGAGAGGTCGCGCCGAAGGCGCGGGTGAGGGTTCTATCCTCTGGGGGATTGTCCCGTTGCCGAGATACCCTCTCCCCAACCCTCCCCCGCGAGCGGGGGAGGGAACGCACCGGCTTCGCGGTAAGCTCCGCATGACGCGCGATCACACGGCAATTCCACTCGAATCACCCGAGGAACTACGTGAATTGGAACACCGCGCCCCGCATTTTTTTGGGGTCGCCGTTGCGTTCACGGTCTGGACTCTTACCGGTGGAGTCACGGTGAGGGTATTGTCGTTTGATTCGCGCGCGACGGGGGTCGCCGCGCGCAAATTCGTGCGATCTTGGGGCAACTATGTCAGGCGTGATCGTGTCGATGCGTCGGACGCTGCTGTCGTGCACATCGCTCGTGCGCAACGGCTTGTTGGGAAGCGCTCTCGCAGCGCTGCTGCCGGCTGCGCCGGCTGAGGCCGCCGACCTCGTCGACACACTCTCAGCATTGCTGGATTTCAACCGGCAGGAGCTCGCGGTGCTGGCCACCGCGCTGGCCTTGCTCGGCTTCTCGGTGGTCGCCGCGATCCTCCTGATGCGCACGCGCGTGCGCACGGCGAAGAATGAGGCGCGGCTGCGCGCCCGGATCGGGGAACTCCAGCTCCAGGCCGACCGCTTCGGCGCACTGCTGTTCGCCGAGCCGCAGATCCTGATCTCCTGGCCGGCCGGCGACAATCGCGCGCAGATCTCCGGTGACATCTCCATGGTGCTGCCGCGCGACTCCTCTCCACAGCGCGTGCTCGCGTTTGGAACCTGGTTGCCGCCGGAACCGGCGCTCCGGATGGATCACGCCGTCGATGCGCTGCGCGACCGCGGCGACGGGTTCCAGCTGACGCTCACCACCGCGCATGGCCACACGCTGGAGGCTATCGGCCGCGCCATCGGCGGCCAGGCCATCGTCAGGATTCGCGAGCTCTCAGGGCTCCGCCGCGATCTGGCCGAGACCAATCTGCGTTACAAGGCCCTCTCCGACGAGACGGAAATGCTGCGCGGCTTCGCGACCGCCGCACCCTGGCCGATCTGGGCCAAGGGCGAGAACGGCGCGCTGGCTTACGCCAACCCCGCCTATGTCCGTGCGACCGAGGCGGCCAGCATCACCGACGCCCAGGAGCGCAAGCTCGAGCTGCTCGACAGCGCCGACCGCACCGCGATGGAGCGGGGGCTGAAGGAAACGGCCAATTTCACCTCGCGCCTGCCGATCGTGATCGGCGGCGAGCGGCGCATCTACGACGTGCGCGCCGTCAATGTCGGCGGCGGCAATGTCGGCGTTGCCATTGATGCCAGCGAAGCGGATGCCTTGAGCTCGGCGCTGGTGCGGATGGCGGAAGCGCATCGCCGCACGCTCGACCAGCTCTCCTCCGGCGTTGCCGTGTTCGACGGCCAGCGCCGACTGGCCTTCTACAATGATTCCTACCGTCAGCTGTGGGACCTCGACCGCAGCTTTCTCGACGCCAACCCTGACGATTCCAGCGTGCTCGACAAGCTCCGCGCCGCGCGCAAATTGCCGGAGCAGCCGGACTTCCGCGCCTGGAAGGCGAAGCTGCACGAGGCCTATCGGGCGGTCGAGGCTGCCAAGGACACCTGGTACCTGCCCGACGGCCGCGCGCTCTCCGTCGTCACCACGCCGAACCCCGAAGGCGGCGTCACTTATCTGTTCGACGACGTCACCGAGAGCCTCGAGCTCGCCCGCCGCTTCGACGGCATGATCCGGGTCCAGCGCGAGACGCTGGACAGCCTCGCCGAGGGCGTCGCGGTGTTCGGCAGCAACGGCAAGGCGCAGCTGTTCAACCCGGCCTTCGTCCGGATGTGGAAGCTGTCCGCTGACGCCATGCGCGACGAGCCGCACATCCAGACGGTCGAGGGCTGGTGCCATCAGCTGTTCGACGACGCGATCGTCTGGCGCCAGATCCGCGAGGCTGTCACCTCGATCGAGAGCCGCGCCGACGTTCCGCTGAAGCTGGAGCGCAAGGACGGCAGCGTGCTCGACGGCATGATCCGGCCCCTGCACGACGGCGCAACGATGCTGACGTTCCAGGACATCACCGACACCGAGAACGTCGAGCGCGCGCTGCGCGAGCGCAACGAGGCGCTGGAGGCCGCCGACCAGATGAAGGTGGATTTCGTCCACCATGTCTCCTACGAGCTGCGCTCGCCGCTCACCACCATCATCGGCTTCGCGCATTTCCTCAGCGATCCCTCGACCGGGCCGCTGACGCCGAAACAGGCCGAATATCTCGACTACGTCACCAAATCGACCAATGCGCTCCTGGCGCTGACCAACAACATCCTGGATCTCGCCACCATCGACGCCGGTGCCATGAAGCTGGAACTCGGCCCGGTCGACGTCAGCAAGACCATCGAGCTTGCCGCCGAGGGTCTCCAGGACCGGCTCGCCACCGACCGCATCCGCCTCAAGGTCGAGATCGCGCCCGATGTCGGCAGCTTCACCGGCGACGAGAAGCGCGTGGTGCAGGTGCTCTATAACCTCCTTGCCAATGCCGTCGGGTTTTCTCCACCGGATTCCACCGTCGGCATCAGCGCCCGCCGCACCGAACGCAGTGTGGTCTTCACGGTGACAGATTCCGGGCCTGGAATACCTGCCGACATGAAGGACAAGGTGTTCAACTGGTTCGAGAGCCGCTCGCAGGGCTCGCGTCATCGCGGCGCCGGGCTCGGCCTGTCGCTGGTGCGCTCCTTCGTCGAGCTGCATGGCGGCAACATCCGGGTCGATTCGATCGTGGGCAGGGGCACGGTCGTGATCTGTGATTTCCCGACCGACCAGGCGGCGCATCGCGACGCCGCCGAATGACTGCGCCAGCCACATTCTGCGTCGCGCTCCACAACGAGACGGCCACTGCGCAACTGATGGCCGACCTCGCGCTGCTGGTCGGCCCCGGCGACGTCATCACGCTCACCGGCGATCTCGGGGCCGGCAAGACCGCGGCGGCGCGGGCCATGATCCGCTACCTCGCCGGCGACGATGCACTGGAAGTGCCGAGCCCGACCTTCACGCTGGTGCAGGGCTACGAGCTGCCGCCATTCCCGGTGATGCATGCCGACCTCTACCGCGTCGAGGACGAGAGCGAGCTCGAAGAGATCGGGCTGTCGCCGCTGCCGGAAGCAACCCTCGTCCTGATCGAATGGCCGGAGCGCGCGCCCTCGGCGATGCCTCAAGACCGCATCGACATCGCGCTGACGCACCGGCCGGCACTGGGCTCGAACGCACGCGCCGCCGACATCACCGGCCATGGCAAGGCTGCCGCCATCGTCGCGCGGCTAAAGGCGCTGCGAGAATTCCTCGATGCATCCGGCTACATGGAGGCAACGCGCAAGCGGATGGCAGGCGACGCCTCGACGCGCTCCTATGCGCGGCTGCTGCGCGACGACGAGATCGTCATCCTCATGAACTCGCCGCAGCGCCCGGATGGCGCTGCGATGTACAACGGAAAATCCTACAGCGCCGCGGTGCATCTCGCCGAAAACATCAAACCCTTCGTCGCCATCGATGAGGGCCTGCGCGCGCAGGGAATCTCCGCGCCCGCGATCCATCATTCCGACCTCGACCACGGATTCCTGATCAGCGAAGACTTCGGCAGCGAAGGCGTGATTGAGGGCGATCCGCCCCGCCCGATCACCGAACGCTACGAAGCCGCCGTCGATTTGCTAGCCGTGCTGCACGGCAAGACGCTGCCGGAGACGCTGCCGCTCGGGGGGCAGACCTACGCCATTCCCGTCTTCGATACCGAGGCACTGCTGACCGAAATTGGGTTGATGCCGGAATGGTACCTGCCCGATCGCAACGCGCCGCTGGACGACGGGAAGCGCGCCGAATTTTTCGCGATGTGGCGCGAGCTGCTGCAGAAGCCGCAGTCCTCGCCGAAGACGTGGATCATCCGCGACTATCACTCGCCGAACCTGATCTGGCTCGGGAATCGCACCGGCATCGAACGCGTCGGCGTGATCGATTTCCAGGACACCGTGCTGGGGCCGCAATCCTACGACGTGGTGTCGCTGCTCCAGGACGCCCGCATCGATGTGCCCGAGGCGATCGAACTGACGCTGCTGTCGCGCTACATCAAGGCGCGCCGCGCCAGCGCCGCGAGCTTCGACGCGGCCGGCTTCGCGGAGCTCTACGCCATCATGTCGGCGCAGCGGAACACGCGTCTGCTCGGCACCTTCGCCCGCCTCAACCGCCGCGACGGCAAGCCGCATTATCTGCGTCACCAGCCGCGGATCTGGACCTATCTCCAGCGCTCGCTGGCGCATCCCGCGCTCGCCCATCTGCGCGACTGGTATCTCGCCAATGTCCCGCCACCCCAAAGGCCGGCCCAAGGCTGAGGCCCAAGGCTGAAAAGGCTAGCAGGGGCGGAAAAGGCTGATTCGGGGCCCGATTTACCGGCTGTTAGCCAAGACACCGGTAATCTAGCGGCGAGGCAGCCGGATGATTACGGGGCTGGAGCAGGGCAGATGGCGGTGAAGACGGACCAGCGCGGCAACAGCCGGGTTGTTTTCGAACGCGGGATCGCGGCCCAGATGATGGGTATCGACGGCACCTGGCGCCGCGACTGCACCATGGAGGACGTGTCCGACAGCGGCGCCAAGCTGACCATCGACGGCTCGGTCGAAGGCCTGCATCTGAAGGAATTTTTTCTGCTGCTGTCGTCCACCGGACTTGCGTACCGACGCTGCGAGCTCGCCTGGGTCAATGGCGACCAGATCGGCGTCAACTTTCTCAAGCTCGGCGACAAGAAGAAAAAGACGCGTTCCACATCCATCGGGGCGTAACGGCAACACCCGTCGTACAAGCGTCACGGCAGGTGGTTAAGGCGATTAAGACGCGGTGCGGTCAGTCGAACCTCGTGTTAGGATTGCTGCGAACGCGAAATCAGTAGGTCTGAGAAAGCGAAGGATGTCCGTCAAACCGACCAAAGCCATGGTGCTCGCCGCAGGGTTCGGCCTGCGCATGCGTCCGTTGACGGACAAGATGCCGAAACCGATGGTTCCGGTGGCCGGCCAGCCGCTGCTCGACCACGTGCTCGACAAGCTCGCCCACGCCGGAGTGAGCGAGGCGGTGGTCAACGTGCACTATCTGCCGGACCAGATCATCGATCACACCGCATCCCGCCAGCATCCGCGCGTGACCATCTCGGACGAGCGCAACCAGGTGCTCGGCACCGGTGGCGGCGTGGTCAAGGCACTGCCGCTGCTCGGGGACGCACCGTTCTTTCACGTCAATTCCGACACGCTGTGGATCGACGGCGTGCGCTCGAACCTGACGCGGCTCGCCGAAAACTTCGACCCTGAGCGCATGGACATTTTGCTGCTGATGGCGCCGACGGCGACCAGCATCGGCTATAGCGGCCGCGGCGATTACGGCATGCTGGCGGACGGCGCCCTGCGCAAGCGCAAGGAAAAAGAGGTCGTTCCGTTCGTCTATGCCGGCGCGGCGATCCTGTCGCCGTCGATCTTCGCCGATGCCCCCACGGGCGAGTTCTCGCTGACCAAGATGTTCGACCGTGCCAACGAGCAGGAGCGGCTGTTCGGCCTTCGCCTCGACGGCGTCTGGATGCATGTCGGCACGCCTGATGCCGTCCACGCGGCCGAAGAGGCGTTTCTGGAGAGCGTGGCGTAGGGCCGCTCTCGCGCACGGTGCCGTAGGGTGGGCAAAGCGAAGCGTGCCCACCATCTAAGCTGAAATTCGCGGAAACATGGTGGGCACGGCGCGTTGCGCCTTTGCCCACCCTACGGCACCTGTTCTGGTCCGGCGAACAGCGGGGACTATCTCCCTCCACCCATATCCATTTGAGTCCGCCTCCCTATATTGGCGCCTGATTCCCGAATCAGGCAGCTCATGCGCGTTTTCAGCGTTCCCATCTCAGTTCCGTTCCTGCGCACCGTCGTCTCCAGCCTGCTCGACGGCCGGCTGGTCGAGGGCTTTGAGGCGCGCAAGGAACCGGCGCGGCTGGCGGACGCCACGCTGTACCTGCCGACACGGCGCGCCATGCGCGTCGTCCGCGAGATCTTCCTCGACGAGATGAAGGCGGATGCGGTCGTGCTGCCGCGCATCGTCGCGCTCGGCGACATCGACGAGGATGAGCTCGCTTTCGCCGATGAGGGCGAACAGTTTTCCGGCGCAACGCCGCTCGACATTCCGCCGCGGCTCGGCGAGCTCGAACGGCGGCTGACACTGGCGCAGCTCGTCGCGGCCTGGGCCAAGGGCCCGGTGCTGTCTCCGCTGGTCGTCGGGGGCCCCGCCTCGACGCTGGCGCTGGCTTCCGATCTCGCGCGTCTGATCGACGACATGGTCACGCGCGGCGTCGACTGGAGCGCGCTCGATGGCCTCGTACCTGATATGCTCGACCGGTACTGGCAGCACTCGCTTGAATTTTTGCGTATCGCGCGCATCGCTTGGCCGGGTCATCTCGCCGAAATCAAACGCATCGAGCCCGCTGCCCGCCGCGACCTCCTGATCGATGCCGAAGCCAAGCGGCTGACCGCGCATCACCAAGGCCCCGTGATCGCGGCCGGTTCGACCGGCTCGATGCCGGCCACGGCAAGATTTCTCCATGCAGTCGCCTCGCTGCCGCATGGCGCCGTGGTGCTGCCCGGCCTCGACACTGATCTCGACGACGATGCATGGCGCAGCATCGGCGGCGTACGCGATTCGCTCGGCAAGTTCGCTGAGCACCCGGTCTCGAACCATCCGCAATATGCCATGCACGCGCTGCTGGATCGGTTTGGCATCAAGCGCAGCGACGTCGATAGTCTCCAGCCACCGGCGGAAGGCGGTCGCGATCTGCTGGCGTCGGAATCGATGCGGCCCTCGGCCAAGACCGAGATATGGCACGACCGGCTGAAGCAGCCGGATGTGGCCGCGAAGATCACCGGCGGCATGAAGAACCTCGCGGTTGTCGAAGCCCCCAACCCGGAAATGGAAGCGCTCGCCATCGCCATCGCGATGCGCGAGGCGCGGCACCTCGACAAATCCGCGGCGCTGGTCACGCCCGATCGCGCGCTGGCGCGGCGGGTGATGGCTGCGCTGACACGATGGGATCTCGCATTCGATGATTCCGGCGGCGATGTCCTGATGGAAACCGCCGCCGGCGTCTTTGCGCGACTGACAGCGGAGGCTGCGACCAAGGGATTGGAGCCGCCGACGCTGCTGGCGATGCTGAAGCATCCGCTATGCCGGATCGGCCGGGCGTCTGGTGCATGGAAGGCGGCGATCGAAGACCTGGAGCTCGCTTTGTTGCGCGGCACGCGCCCGCCCGCGGGCACCGCCGGCCTGTTGCGCGAATTCAATCGCTTTCGCGAGGAACTGGCAAAGCTGTGGCGCAGCGAGGTCTCCGCGCTGCACAAGGCCGAGCCGCGTGCACGTCTCAAGGCCGAAGACCTCGATCGCATTCAGGTGCTGATCGATGGCTTACGACAAGCCTTGGCGCCGATCGAGAGTCTTGCATCATCAAGACCATATGACTTCGCCGAACTCGCGCATCGGCATCGCGAGATCATGATCGAGCTGTCGCGCGACGAGCAGGGCATCCCGCTGGCGTTCGAGGAGCGCGAAGGCCTCGCGCTCGCGAGCGCCTTCGACGATCTCCTGCGCGGCGGCACGACCAGCGGATTGATGGTCACGCTGCCCGACTACGCAGACGTCTTCCAGACCGCGTTCAGCGATCGCGCGGTGCGGCGGCGGGACAGGCCGGGCGCGCGCTTGCAGATCTACGGCCCGCTGGAATCGCGCCTGATGCAGGCCGACCGCATCATCGTTGGCGGCCTGATCGAGGGGGTCTGGCCACCGGCGCCGCGGATCGATCCGTGGCTGAGCCGACCGATGCGGCACCAGCTCGGCCTCGATCTGCCGGAACGCCGCATCGGCCTCTCCGCCCACGATTTTGCGCAACTGCTCGGTGGCGACGAGGTCATCCTCACCCACTCCGCCAAGGCCGGCGGTGCGCCGGCGGTCGCCTCGCGCTTCCTGCATCGGTTAGAGGCGGTCGCGGGCGATGCGCACTGGAAGGCCGCGATTCGCGCGGGCGAGAAATACGTGCGGTTCGCAGCCGCGCTGGACCAGCCCGACGAGGTGAGACCGATCAAGCAGCCCGAGCCGCGACCGCCCCGCGCGACCCGGCCGCTCAGGATGTCTGTGACCGGGATCGAGGACTGGCTGCGCGATCCCTATACGATCTACGCAAAACACATTTTGCGGCTCGACGCGCTCGATCCCGTCGACATGCCGCTGTCGGCCGCCGACCGCGGCTCGGCAATCCATGATGCGCTCGGCGAGTTCACGGAACGCTACGCCACCGATCTGCCAGATGATCCCTCACGCGTGCTGCGCGCGATCGGCGAAAAATACTTTGCGCCATTGATGGAGCGACCCGAGGCGCGGGCGCTGTGGTGGCCGCGCTTCCAGCGCATCGCGCGCTGGTTCGGCGAATGGGAGACGGCGCGGCGCGGCGCGATCGAGGTGATCACCGCGGAAACCCGCGGCGAAATCTCGATCCCGCTCGACCATGGGCGCAGCTTCCGTCTCTCCGCTCGCGCCGACCGCATCGAACGGCGCCAAGGCGGCGGCTACGCTATCCTCGACTACAAGACCGGCCAGCCACCGACCGGCAAGCAGGTCCGCATGGGCCTGTCGCCGCAGCTCACGCTGGAAGCCGCGATCCTGCGCGAGGGCGGTTTTCCCGACATCGATGCTGGTGCGTCCGTGAGCCAGCTCGTCTATGTTCGCCTGAGCGGCAACAATCCGCCGGGCGAGGAGCGCGTTCTCGAGCTCAAGTATAGGCAAGGCGACGAGCCGCAGCCGCCGGACACCGCGGCTGCTGAGGCCAGGGCCAAGCTCGAGGCGCTGATTCGCGCCTTCGACGACGAGAACCAGCCCTATACCTCCTTGAACCTGCCGATGTGGACCAACCGCTACGGCGCCTATGACGATCTCGCCCGGATCAAGGAATGGTCCGCGGCCGGTGGATTGGGGATCGAGGAATGGTGAAGGCACCGCGCCCCATCCCGGATGAGTTGCGCGCGCGACAGGCGCGCGCATCGGATCCGACCGCGTCGGCCTTCGTGTCGGCCAATGCCGGCTCGGGCAAAACGCATGTGCTGGTGCAGCGCGTGATCCGCCTGCTGCTCTCGGGCGTGCCGCCGGAAAAGATCCTCTGCATCACCTTCACCAAGGCGGCTGCCGCCAACATGGCCGAGCGCGTGTTCACCACGCTCGGGCATTGGGTGACGCTCGACGACACCGCGCTCGATGCGGCGATCCGTGACGTCGGCATTCCCCATCCGGACCGAAAACTGCGGCGCGAAGCGCGCAAGCTGTTCGCCTGCGCGCTGGAGACGCCGGGCGGGTTGAAGGTGCAGACCATCCACGCGCTGTGCACGCGCCTGCTCCAGCAGTTTCCGTTCGAGGCCAATGTCCCCGCGCGCTTTGCCGTGATCGACGAGCGCGACCAGACCGACATGATGGAGCGCGCCAATCTGAAGGTGCTGCTGGAGGCCGCGCGCGACCCTGAAAGCATCACCGGCCGCGCGCTGCAGACCGCGATGGCGAGCGCCGCCGACGTCACCTTCAAGGAGGTCGTGCGCGAGGCATGTCTCAGCCGCGACCACTTCATGGCCTGGACCGATGAGGCCGGCAACGCCGAGGCCGCTGCTGCGCAGATGGCGGCCGTGCTGGGCGTGGACGCAAACGACCGCATCGAGGATGTCGAGACGGAGATTCTCGACGGCCCGTATCTGCCGCGATCGCGCTGGGACGACATCGCCTTCGCGCTGGAAGACGGCAGCAAGTCCGACAACGACCAGGCCAGCCGGCTCCGCGAAGCAAAGGCGTTTTCCGGTGCCGCGCAGGTCGATGCCTATCTCTGCGTCTTCCTGACCGACGAAAAGCTGCCGCGCAAGGCGGTGCTGACCAAGAAGTTCGGCGAGCAGAAACCATCCGTCGCCCGCCTGTTCGAGAACGAGGCGCAACGCCTGGCAGGATTGATCGAGAAGCGCCGCGCGGTGACCATGCGCGACCGCAGCGCGGCCCTGCTGCATATCGCAACCGCCGCCGCCGCAAACTACCGTCGCGAGAAGCAGGAGCGCGGCCTGCTCGACTATGACGATTTGATCGACAAGACGCTGGCGATGCTCGACCGCGTTTCCTCGGGCTGGGTGCATTACAAGCTCGACCGCGGCGTCGATCACGTGCTGATCGACGAAGCCCAGGACACCAGCCCGCGGCAATGGGACATCGTCGCGCACATCATCTCGGAATTCACCGCCGGCGAAGGTGCGCGCGAAGGCCTGAATCGCACCGTCTTCGCTGTCGGCGACGAGAAGCAGTCGATTTTCTCCTTTCAGGGTGCTCAGCCCCGGGAGTTCGACGCACGCCGACGCGAGCTGCACCGCAAGTTCACGGCGGCCGGACTGAAATTCGATCCGGTCGCCTTCACCTATTCGTTCCGCTCCGGCGCCGCGATCCTGCATTCGGTGGACCACGTCTTCCGCGAGCCCGCGATCTACAAGAGCATCCATTCGCTCGAGACCGGTCATCCCCTGCACAACGCTCTCGGCGATGCAGGTCCCAGCGTGATCGAGCTCTGGGACCTTGCGGAAGCCGACGACAGGCAGGAGATCGAGGGCTGGCGCGCGCCGTTCGACGGCGTCGCCGCCACCAGCCCAGAGGTGAAGCTCGCGCGCCGGATCCAGACCGAGATCAAGCGGCTGGTCGAGAGCGGCACGCTGACGGGCCACGAGGGCGAGCGGCGTCCCCTGCGTTATGGCGACATGCTGATCCTGGTGCGCCGCCGCGGCAACGCGTTCGATGCAGTGATCCAGGCGCTGAAGCACGCCAACGTTCCGGTCGCCGGCGCCGATCGGCTCAAGCTCACTGAGCACATCGGAATCATCGACCTAATGAATCTTGCGGACGCGCTGCTGCTGCCGCAGGACGATCTCGCGCTCGCGGTGGCGCTGAAGAGCCCGCTGTTCGGGCTCGATGACGACGATCTGTTCCAGCTGGCCCATGACCGCAAGGGATCGCTGCGCCGCGCGCTCGGCGAACATGCCCCGACAAGCGAGACATTCACTGCGGCGTTGCGACGCCTCGAAGCCTGCGAAACCCGAGCCCGCGAGGAGACGCCGTTCGCCTTTTACGCCTGGTTGCTCGGGGGCGACGGCGGACGCGCGCGCATGCTGCGCCGGCTCGGCCATGAGGCCAATGACGCGCTCGATGAGTTCCTGGAGCTGGCGCTGAATTACGAGCGCAAGGCGCCGGCCTCGCTGCAGGGTTTCATGGCCTGGCTGCGCTCGGCCGATACTGAGGTGAAGCGCGACATGGAGATCTCGCGCGACGAGGTGCGGGTGATGACCGTGCACGGCGCCAAGGGCCTGGAGGCCTCGGTCGTGTTCATGGTCGACACCACATCGTCGCCCGCGGATTCGCAGCGGCTCCGGCTGATCCAGGTCCCGCGCGGCAATGGCGGCGAGGTGGTGGTCTGGGCCGGACGCAAGGCGGACGATCCCAAGCCCGTCGCCGACGCCCGCAAGGCGATGCTCGAGGAGACCGAGGACGAATACCGCCGCCTGCTCTACGTCGCGATGACGCGCGCCGCCGACCGGCTCATCGTCGGCGGCTGCATGCCCGGCAACATGAAGACGGTCCGCAAGCTGAGCTGGTACGATCTGGTCGACACCGGGCTCGCCGGCTCGGGCCTGGCGAAAGAGACGATCGAGACGCCGCTGGGAAAGGTAACGCGCTTCTCCCGACCGGAGGATGTCGTGGCGCTGGGCACGCCCGCGATCTCGTTGGACCAGACGACCGCGCTCCCGGTCTGGCTGCGGACGCCGGTACCGCCCGAGACCATCGAAGACGATCCGGTGCGCCCCTCCGGCCAGCCGTCCGGGGAAGGCCGCACCGTGCTGTCGGGCGAATCAGTGCAGTCCCGCGCGCTCGCGCTGCAACGCGGCACGCTGGTGCACCGGCTGCTGCAATCGCTCCCCGACATCCCCACCGAGCGTCGGCGCGAGGCCGCGCTCGGCTTCATGGCGCGCAATGCCGCGGACTGGGCGGAGGCCGACCGGGCCGCGCTGGCCGACAAGGTGCTCGCCTTGATCGCCGAACCACGGTTTGCCCCCGTGTTTGCCGCCGGCAGCCGGGCGGAGGTCGCGATTGTCGGCAGGCTGGAACGGCCGGGCCACGCTCCCGCGCTGGTGTCCGGCCAGATCGACCGGCTGGTCGTTCGGCCGGATGAGGTCTTGATCGTCGATTTCAAGACCAATCAGGCGGCTTCCAAGAGCGCCCATGCGGCGCCCGCCGCCTATGTCCGGCAGCTGGCGCTGTACCGGGCGGTGCTATCGAGGCTTTATCCCCAAAAGCCGATCCGCGCCGTCCTGCTCTGGACCGAGGCCCTTGAATATATGGAGATTTCGGCTCCCGCGCTGGACGCGGCGCTGGCATCTCTTCATCTCGGTGTGAGCGTCCTTGACCCGGCAAGGAGCCATTCATAGGTTGGCGCCATGATCTCGGGCGCGATTCCCGTCGCGCCCTTCTCTCAGGTACGAGGTACTCCCATGGCCGTTGGTAAGGTTTCTGACACCGATTTCGAAGCCGAAGTGCTCAAGGCAAACGGCCCCGTGGTCGTCGATTTCTGGGCCGAATGGTGCGGCCCCTGCCGCATGATCGCACCCGCGCTCGACGAGATCGCCGGCGCGATGGGCGACAAAGTCAAGATCGTGAAGCTCAACGTCGACGAGAGCCCGAAGACCGCGTCGAAATATGGCGTGATGTCGATCCCGACCCTGATGATCTTCAAGGGCGGCGAGATGGCCTCCCGCCAGGTCGGCGCGGCGCCGAAGGCGAAGCTGCAGCAGTGGATCACTTCCGCGGTCTGATCCGGCTCGCACAAGAATATTTTTGGAAACGGCCGGCGAAAGCCGGCCGTTTTGCGTTGATGGGACATGTCCAGCGTATGATGAGTCCCGCCTGTTGCCTCCTCCTCCCGCAAAGTGCGCGCGAAAATCGACGTCCCTCGTGGCGATGGAGGCGCGCTCGGTCGACGAGATCCCGCGCGGCAAGGAGTGGCAATACGAGCCGAAATGGGATGGCTTCCGCTGCCTGCTGTCGCGCAACGGCGGCAGCATTGATCTGCGCTCGAAATCCGGTGAAGACCTCGCGCGCTATTTCCCTGAGATCGTCGCCGCGGCGCTGAAGCTGAAGGCGGATCGCTTCACGCTCGACGGCGAGATCGTCGTGCCGCACGGCAAGGGATTTTCCTTCGACGCGCTCCTGCAACGCATTCACCCTGCGGCGAGCCGCGTGAAGAAGCTCACGGAGGAGACGCCGGCGCTCTATCTCGCTTTCGATCTGCTTGCGACGGCCCGGGAGAAACAACTTGCCGAGCAGCCGCTGAGCGAACGACGGCCGGCGCTGGAAGCGTTTGCCAAGGCCCATCTGAAAGGCAGCATCTTCCGCCTCTCACCGGCGACCACGAGCTACGCCATTGCGAGGAAATGGCTGGCGCAATCCGGCGGCGGCTCGGACGGCGTCATCGCCAAGCGCATCGACCTGCCCTACCAGGCGGGAAATCGCGACGGCATGCAGAAGATCAAGAAATTCCGCAGCGCCGATTGCGTGGTCGGCGGCTTCCGCTATGCCACCAACAAGATCGCCGGCCGGAAGGTGGTGGGATCGCTGCTACTCGGACTCTATGACGACGAAGGTCTCCTGCATCATGTCGGCTTCACCTCGGCGATCAAGGCGACGGACAAGCCCGGTCTGACCGATCGGCTGGAGGCGCTGATCGGCGAGCCGGGCTTCACCGGCAACGCGCCGGGCGGGCCGAGCCGCTGGTCCACCGAGCGCTCGGCCAAGTGGTGTCCGCTCAAGCCGAAGTTGGTGATCGAGGTTTGCTACGACCATTTCAGCGGCGAGCGCTTTCGCCACGGCACCTCGATTCTGCGCTGGCGTCCCGACAAGGCCCCGCGGCAATGCAGCTTCGAGCAGCTGAAGCAGAAGGTGGCCGATCCGATGAAGCTGTTGAAACAGCCGTAACCGGTAGCCCGGATGGAGCGCAGCGTAATCCGGGGCCGTCGTCATTTGTGGCACGATTCCTGGATTGCGCTTCGCTCCATCCAGGCTACGAGGCGACGGCGCTAGGCAATCCATCCCGTCGCCAGCGCGTTCGCCAGCTCCGGCTGGCCGTTGCGGCGAGCAAGCGCGGCCATCGCCTCATGATCGTAGACGACATGGTGGAACGTGACCTGCCAGGCACCATCGGCCAGCTCGAGGATCGCGTAACGCGCGTGCGGCGTACCGGCCTCCACGACATGCGGGAACGGATGCTTGTCGCGATAGCCGGGGCTGCCGACGCTGCCGGGATTGACGATCAGCCTTCCATCTCGAAGTCGCACGGCACGGGCGAGATGGGTGTGGGCGCACAGGATCAGCGATTGCGTGATGCCTTGCGCAAATTGCTCGATGCGATCGAGCGGCGACAGCGCCACCGCGCCGTCGGGATGCACGGTATCGAGCCAATAGACTTCGTCACTGTCGGGCGTCGCGTGGCAGAGGAACACCTGCTCGCGAAAGACGCGCGTCATCGGCTGGGCACGCAGCCAGTCGAGTTGCGCGGCGTCGAGCGCTGCATGGGCCGGACGATCCCACGAACCCATCTTCTCCGGAGGACGGTCGAGCAGATAGCGGTCGTGATTGCCGAGCACGTGCACGGCATCGAGCTGCATCAGGATTTCGATGGTCCGGCCGGCATCGAGCGGACCGCTCAGCATGTCGCCGAGATTGACGATGTCGGAGACGCCTTGCGCGCGGATGTCGGCGAGCACAGCTTCCAGCGCGAGGTAATTTCCGTGGACGTCGGCAATCGCTGCAAAACGCATGGGTCTTCCTGTAGCCCGGATGGAGTGAAGCGTAATCCGGGGCCTTTGTCGCTTTTGGTACAATCCCGGATTGCGCTTCGCTCCATCCGGGCTACCCAACCTCTATGCAGGAGGCGTGCCGTTGATGGCGAGCACGTGGCCGGCGAGATAGAGCGAGCCGGTGATCAGGATGCGCGGCGGCACTTCGTAGGCGAGCTTCGCCAAGGCGCGCAGTGCGGCCTCGACGCCGGGCGCGGGCTCGACGCGCATGCCGAGGCTGCGGGCGGCATCCGTGAGGCGGTCGACCGGCATCGCGTTGTCGGTGTCGGGAATCGGCACCGCGATGATGTGACGGGTCAAACCGGCGAAATTGGCGAGAAAAGCCTGCGCGTCCTTGTTGGCCATCATGCCGGCGATCACGACCAGCGGCCGCGACACCCGCTCTTCGAGATCGCCGAGCGCGGCCGCCGCAACGCGGCCGCCTTCCGCATTGTGGCCGCCGTCGAGCCAGATCTCCGAGCCCTGCGGGCCGAGAGCGAGCAACTCGCCCGAAGCGATGCGCTGCATCCGTGCCGGCCATTCCGCACCGACGATCCCGGCCTCGAACGCCGCTTGGTTGATCTTGAAGGCGTTGGTGGCCCGCAGCGTTGCGATGGCGAGACCGGCATTGTCGAACTGGTGGCGACCGAACAGGCGCGGCGCTGTGAGATCCATCAAGCCGCGCTCGTCGGAATAAACCAGGCGCCCGTGCTCGACGTTGACATGCCAGCTCTCGCCCGCGGCAAACAACGGCGCCCGCATGCGCTTGGCCTGCGCCTCGATCACGGCCATCGCCTCACCCGGCTGCTCGGCGCACACCACGGGCACGCCCTGCTTGATGATTGCAGCCTTTTCGCCGGCGATCGACGTCAAAGTATCGCCGAGGAAATCCATGTGGTCCATGCTGATAGGCGTGATCACGCAGGCCGCCGGCGCGTCAACCACATTGGTTGAATCAAGCCGGCCCCCAAGGCCGACCTCCAGCAGAACCACATCGGCCGGGTTCTGCGCGAACAGGTGAAATGCAGCCGCCGTCTTGAGCTCGAACAGGGTGGCCGGCTCACCGGCATTGACACGCTCGACCTCTTCCAGTGCCGCGCGCAACTCGTCGTCATCGACCAGCACGCCGCCGCCGACGCGGCCGAGCCGGAAACATTCGTTGATGCGAACGAGATAGGGCGATGTGTAGGCGTGGACGCGCAGGCCTGCGGCTTCCAGCGTCGCGCGCAGATAAGCCAGCGTCGAGCCCTTGCCGTTGGTACCGGCGATGTGGATCACCGGCGGCAGCTTGCGCTCGGGGTGACCGAGCCGCTCGAGCAGGCGGTGCATCCGATCCAGCCCGAGATCGATGCGTTTCTGATGCAGGGCCGACAGCCGCCCGATCAATTCGCCGAGCGGCGGCTTTGCGCTGTCAGAGGAAGCGTTCACGCGTGCGGCGCGGCCGGCGCCGTTTCGGGAGCCGATACGATCTGCGCCGGGCTCACGACCGGCTGCACCGGTTTGGATCCACTCTCCAGCGCCGGCGCCCTGGTCAACAGACGGCAGAGCCGCGCCAGGGTCGGGCGCAATTCGTGGCGATGCACGACCATGTCGACCATGCCGTGCTCCTTGAGATATTCGGCGCGCTGAAAACCCTCGGGAAGTTTTTCGCGAATGGTCTGCTCGATCACGCGCGCGCCGGCAAAACCGATCAGCGCACCGGGCTCGGCGATCTGCACGTCGCCGAGCATCGCGTAAGACGCGGTGACGCCGCCGGTGGTCGGGTTGGTCAGCACGACGATGTAGGGCTGTTTCGCTTCACGCAGCATCTGCACCGCGACCGTGGTGCGCGGCATCTGCATCAGTGACAGGATGCCTTCCTGCATGCGCGCGCCACCACTGGCGGCGAACACGATGAAGGGTGATTTCTTCTCGACCGCAAGCTCGAGCCCGCGCACGATGGCTTCGCCCGCGGCCATGCCGAGCGAGCCGCCCATGAAGTCGAAATCCTGCACGGCGACGACGACGGCGGCACCTTCGAGTTTGCCGTAGCCGACCTTGATCGCGTCGTTGAGGTTGGTTCGCGCGCGCGCATCCTTGATGCGATCCACGTACTTCTTCTCGTCACGGAACTTGAGCGGATCGGGCGTGACGTCAGGCAGCGCGACGTCGTACCAGGTCTCGTTGTCGAAAATCGACTTCAGACGCGCCACCGCGTTCATGCGCATATGATAGTTCGAGCCGGGGATGACGAACTGGTTGGCCTCGACGTCCTTGTAGAACACGAGCTGTCCGGAATCCGGGCACTTGATCCACAGATTCTCCGGCGTCTCCCGCCGCAGCATGTTGCGGATCTTCGGCCGGACCACATTGGTAAGCCAGTTCATGGTTTGCTCCGATGTGCGATCCCGCCTGGGGACCGCCTGAAGAGATATATGGCGGCCGGGACCCGGCCCGGCAAGCCGCCATATCGTCGGCCTTGCTCGTCGGACTTGCTCGCCGGACTTGGCAGCGAAATTGTGGCCTATTCCGCCGCCTGTTGCGCGCCTTTGACGCCCTGCGCGAGTGCCGCCGTCAGCTCAGCGACGGCGTTGACGGTTTTGCCGGTGGCGTGCCCGTCCGCATCGAGGCTGTTCTTGAGGGCATCGACCAGCGCGGTGCCGACCACGGCGCCATTGGCATGCGAGGCAATCGCGCGGGCATTCTCCGGCGTGCGGATGCCGAAGCCGACGCAGACCGGCAGCTCGGTGTGCCGCTTGATGCGGATAACGGCCTCGCCGACGGCGGAGGCGTCCGCAGCCGCCGCACCGGTGATGCCGGTAATCGCGACGTAGTAGACAAAGCCCGAGGTGTTGGCGAGCACGGCCGGCAGGCGCTTGTCGTCGGTGGTCGGCGTCGCCAGGCGGATGAAATTAAGGCCGGCCTTCATCGCGGGCAGGCAGAGCTCGTCGTCCTCTTCCGGCGGCAAATCGACGATGATGAGGCCGTCGATGCCGGCGGCTTTCGCATCGACCAGGAATTTGTCGACGCCGTAGATGTAGATCGGGTTGTAGTAGCCCATCAGCACGATCGGCGTCGTGTTGTCGTCCTTGCGGAAGCCGCGCACGAGATCGAGCGTCTTCTTCAGCGTCATGCCGGCCTTGAGCGCGCGCAGACCTGCCGCCTGGATCGAGGGACCGTCGGCCATCGGATCGGTGAAGGGCATGCCGAGTTCGATCACGTCGGCGCCCGCTTTCGGCAGCGCCTTGATGATCTCGAGCGAGGTCGCCGGATCGGGATCGCCGGCCATCACGAAGGTGACGAAGGCCGAGCGGCCGGCTTTCTTCAGCTCTGCGAAACGGGTGTCGATACGCGTGGTCACTTGCTCTTGCCCCTCAGGATGTCGCCGACCTGCGGGACGTCCTTGTCGCCGCGGCCGGAGAGGTTGACGACCATCAGGTGATCTTTTGTCCGCTTCGGCGCGAGCTCCATCACCTTGGCGATGGCATGTGCCGGTTCGAGCGCGGGGATGATGCCTTCCAGCTTTGACAGCAGCTGGAACGCTGCGAGCGCCTCGTCGTCGGTCGCGGAGAGATAGTTCACGCGGCCGATCTCGTGCAGCCAGGAGTGCTCGGGGCCGATGCCGGGATAGTCGAGGCCGGCGGAGATCGAATGCGCGTCCTGGATCTGGCCGTCCGCGTCCATCAGGAGATAGGTGCGGTTGCCGTGCAGCACGCCGGGACGGCCGCCCGCGATCGATGCCGCATGCAGTTGCGTCAGCCCGTGGCCCGCAGCTTCGACGCCGAAGATCTCGACCGAGGAATCGTCAAGGAACGGATGAAACAGGCCCATCGCGTTGGAGCCGCCGCCGATGCAGGCGACCAGCGAATCCGGCAGGCGGCCTTCGATCTCCTGCATCTGCGCCTTGGTCTCATTGCCGATGATCGACTGGAAGTCGCGCACCAGCGTCGGATAGGGATGGGGCCCTGCGACCGTGCCGATGCAGTAGAACGTGTTGTGCACGTTGGTGACCCAATCGCGCAGCGCCTCGTTCATGGCGTCCTTCAGCGTGCGCGTGCCCGACTGCACCGGGACCACCGTTGCGCCCAGCATCTCCATGCGGATGACGTTGGGCTGCTGCCGCTCGACGTCGACGGCGCCCATATAGACGATACATTCCAGGCCGAAGCGCGCGCACAGCGTCGCGGTGGCGACACCGTGCTGGCCGGCGCCGGTCTCGGCGATGATGCGCTTCTTGCCCATCCGCCGCGCCAGCATGATCTGGCCGAGCACGTTGTTCACCTTGTGCGAGCCGGTGTGGTTGAGCTCTTCGCGCTTGAGATAGATTTTGGCGCCGCCGAGATGTTCGGTCAGACGCTCGGCGAAATAAAGCGGCGAGGGCCGGCCGACGTAATTCTTGAGATAGCCGTTCATCTCGATCTGGAAGGCCGGATCGGCCTTGGCATCGGTGTAGGCTTTCTCCAGATCGAGGATCAGCGGCATCAGGGTTTCGGCGACGAAGCGTCCGCCGAAAATGCCGAAATGGCCGCGCTCGTCGGGGCCGCTGCGATAGGAATTGGGTTTTACAACATTCATCGGACGCTCAACTCTTGACTTGCATCTTGGCTTGCGCGCGCGGCGCGAATGAAGGCCTTGATCATCCCGGGATCCTTCACGCCCGGGGCGCTCTCGACACCGGAGGAGACGTCCACACCACCGGCGCGGGTGACGCGAACGGCTTCGGCGACGTTGTCGGCGCTGAGGCCGCCCGAGACCATATACGGCAACGCAAGCTCCAGGTTTCCGAGCAAATGCCAATCGAACGGTGCACCGAGGCCGCCGGGCCGGGTCGCGTCCTTCGGTGCGCGCGCGTCGAACAGGATGCGTTCGGCCACCTCTGCGTAGCCGGGCAGCACGGCGAGATCGGCTGACGTTGCGACCGGCACGACCTTCATCACCGGGCGACCGAACCGCTGCTTGATGTCGCGCAGCCGGGCCACGCTTTCCGTGCCATGAAGCTGGAAAATGTCCGGCGACAGCGCGTCCATGATGTTGTCGAGCGTGGCGTCGTCGGCATCGACGGTGAGGGCGACCTTGAGCGCGCGCCGCTTCACCTGCCGGCCGAGCCCCCGGCCGGCTTCCAGCGACAAATGCCGCGGGGACGGCGGGAAGAACACAAAGCCCACCATGTCGGCACCCGCCTCGAGCGCCGTTTCGAGCGTCTCGGGCGTGGACAGGCCGCAGATTTTGACGAGCAGGGACATGTTCTCGACGGATATGGGCTCAAAGCAAATGGAGGCCGCAGGTCCGCGGCCGGAAAACGGGCTTTTCGGTCGCGGCCGCTTCTACAACGTCGCGCGCTGCTTGTCTCGCCCGACGGGCCCGTAAAGCCCCACCCCGGAGGGAACGGGGAGGCGCTGGGACTCGGGCCTTGCTGCGGCCGCCTGGGCCCGCAGATCGGCCAGCTCGCCTCGCGCGGCCCGGGCATCCGCGTCATGCCGGCGCGCCGCACGCCGCCAGTGCCGCTGGCCGAACCAGACGGCACAACCGCCCGCGAGAACCCCGAGCGCGGCCACCACGATCAGGAGCAGGAACAGCGGCAGCGTGACCGAGAATGACGGGTCGTTGGACACGAAGGGATCGAACGAGACCGTGACGAAATGCCGGTTGGCGACGGCAAAGATCATCAGGATCAGGCCCAGCGGAATCACGACCAGCGCGGTCAGGAATTTTCGCATCTCGGCTCGCTCGCCTTGAATCAAAGTTGCGGCCGCATCGGTGGCGACCGCCGGAAACCCTGAGGTGGACCTCAGTCTGGCGCGCCTGGATCCGGATGGTCGCGATTCAACCGTTCGCGCATTTCCTTGCCGGTCTTGAAGAACGGAACGCTCTTCTGATCGACAGGCACATGGGCGCCGGTGCGCGGATTGCGCCCTGCGCGCGCAGGGCGATGCTTGACCGAGAAGGCACCGAAGCCGCGCAACTCGACGCGGTCACCGCGCGCGAGAGCCGCTACGATCTCTTCGAGAATCGCATTCACAATGTTCTCGACATCCCGCTGGTACAGATGCGGGTTGTGCTCGGCGATACGCTGAACAAGTTCGGATTTGATCATCGAGAGATAGGACCCGGGAGCGTGCGGACGACCATTTCCGTGAAAATACCGTGATCTGTCAAGACGCTAAATGAAGGTTGAGCGTCGTGAAAATACGTGACAAATGCCAAAAAAGCAGGCTGGCCCTGCACGCGCCGAACGGGAAAAACCTCCGGGGCTCGCCCGGTTCCGTCAGTTCGACGCCGCCGGCTGCCACAAGGCGAGCATTCCATCCATTCCGAGCCGATCGACCGCCTGTGCGACGCCGGTTTGTCCGATTTGATGCGCAATCGAGCCTAAACCCAGTGCTTCCAGCGTCACTGCGGCCGCCGTCTTGAGGAACGGCAGATCGCTGAAGCGCGGCTGCAGCTTGTAATCGCGCACGGAGAGCCCCTTCTTGACGCCCTTCTGCTCGACCAGCCAGGTCACGGCGGTCTTCTCGTCGCCGATCTGGTCGATCAGCTTGAGATCGATGGCCTGGCGTCCGGTGAAGACACGGCCATCAACCACTTTCTCGAGCTGCGTGTCATCCATGCCACGCCGATCCTTCACCAATCCCTTGAACCAGGCATAGGAATCCTTCACCAGCGCATCGAGCGCGGCCCGTGCCTCGGGGCTGGTTGGCTCGAAACCGTTGGGCGCGGCCTTCAGCGGCGTGGACTTTACCTCCTCGACCTTGACGCCGACGGTCTTCAACAGCTCCGAGACGTTCGGAAACTGGAACAGCACGCCGATCGAGCCGACCAGCGAGCTCTGCTGGGCGATGATGTGATCGCTGGCGATCGCGGTGATGTAGCCGCCGGAAGCCGCGAGGCCTTCGACGACGACTACGAGCGGTTTCTTCGCCTTCAGACTCACAAGGGAATCGTAGAGCTGCTCGGAGCCGGCGGTGGTGCCGCCCGGCGAGTTGATGTGGACGATGACGGCGGCAGCCTGCGAATTCTCCAGCCGCTCGAGCGCCTGCGTGCGATCGGAATCGCTGCGGATCAGGCCGTCGATCTGGACCCGCGCGATCGAGCCGGCGGACGCGAACGTGCCGCGCGCACCCGGCGTCGCGACCAGTGCGAAGCCAGCGATCGCCGCGATCGCGATCAGCGCGGCCAAGACGCGCCAGAACGTCAGCTTGCGGCGGATCCTGCGGCGATCGACGATGATGTCCGAATCGAGCGACATCGAGATATCTCCAAATGAAAGGCCAGGCGCGTTGTGCCGTCGCAGCGTCACCATTGGCTTATCTGGATACATCAATTGCGGCGCAATTAGAAGAAAACAAGGCCGGTAGCGGCGTAGCCCGGATGGAGCGCAAACGTAATCCGGGGTTCTCGCCTCACGGAGAGGCTTTCCCGGATTGCGCTTCGCTCCATCCGGGCTACGACCTCAACAACAAAAAAGCCCCGGCTCGCGCCGGGGCTTTGGTGCAGCGAAACCTGCGTTTCGCTTACTTGGTGTCGCGGTTCTTGAGCGCGGTGCCGAGAATGTCGCCGAGCGTCGCCCCCGAATCGGAGGAGCCGTACTGCGCGATGGCTTCCTTCTCTTCGGCGACTTCGAGCGCCTTGATCGACACCTGGACCTTGCGGGCCTTCTTGTCGAACTGGATCACCCGGGCATCGACCTTCTCGCCGACGGCAAAGCGTTCGGCGCGCTGATCGTTGCGGTCACGGGCGAGCTCCGAGCGCTTCACGAACGTGGTGAAGTCGGTACCGGTGATCTTCACCTCGATACCGCTCTCCTTCACGTCGATCACTTCGCAGGTCACGACAGCGCCCTTCTTGACGTCGCCCGGCTCGGCGAAGGGGTCGCCTTCGAGCTGCTTGATGCCAAGGGAGATGCGCTCCTTCTCGACGTCCACATCGAGCACCACGGCCTTCACCATGTCGCCCTTCTTGTAGTTGTCGATCACCTGCTCGCCCGGCTGCTTCCAGTCGAGGTCGGAGAGATGGACCATGCCGTCGACGTCGCCTTCGAGGCCCAGGAACAGACCGAACTCGGTCTTGTTCTTGACCTCGCCCTCGACCGTCGAACCGGTCGGGTGACCTTCGACGAAGACCTCCCACGGGTTGCGCATGGTCTGCTTGAGGCCGAGCGAGATGCGGCGCTTGACGGAATCGACTTCGAGCACCTGCACTTCGACTTCCTGCGAGGTCGAAACGATCTTGCCGGGGTGCATGTTCTTCTTGGTCCACGACATCTCGGAGACGTGGATCAGGCCTTCGATGCCCGGCTCGAGCTCGACGAACGCGCCGTAGTCGGTGATGTTGGTGACGCGACCGGTGAAGCGGGCACCCAGCGGGTACTTGGCTTCGATGCCCTGCCACGGATCGTCCAACAGCTGCTTCATGCCCAGCGAGATGCGGTGCGTCTCGTGGTTGATCTTGATGATCTTGACCTTCACGGTCTGGCCGATCGAGAGCACCTCGGTCGGATGGTTGACGCGGCGCCACGCGATATCGGTGACGTGCAGCAGACCGTCGATGCCGCCGAGATCAACGAACGCACCGTAATCGGTGATGTTCTTGACCACGCCGTCGATGACCTGACCCTCTTCGAGGTTCTGCACCAGCTCCTGACGCTGCTCGGCGCGGGTCTCTTCGAGAACCGTGCGGCGGGACACGACGATGTTGCCGCGGCGACGGTCCATCTTGAGGATCTGGAACGGCTGCGAGTTGTTCATCAGCGGCGCAACGTCGCGGATCGGACGGATGTCGACCTGCGAACGCGGCAGGAAGGCCACGGCACCGTCGAGGTCGACGGTGAAGCCGCCCTTGACCTGGTTGAAGATGACGCCGTTGACCTTCTCGTTGTTCTGGAAGGCCTTCTCGAGCTTGCCCCAGCTCTCTTCGCGGCGCGCCTTGTCGCGCGACAGCACGGCTTCGCCGAGGGCGTTCTCGATCCGATCGAGGAACACTTCCACCTCGTCGCCGACCTTGAGCTCGCTGTCACGGCCGGGGCCGGAAAATTCGCGCAGGGCAACGCGGCCCTCGGTCTTCAGGCCGACGTCGATGACGGCCATGTCCTTTTCGATTGCAACAACCTTGCCCTTGATGACTGAGCTTTCCTGCAGGTTGCCGCCTGCGAAGGACTCGTCGAGCATCGCGGCGAAATCGTCGCGCGACGGGCTATAGGTATCAGCAGAAGTCGAAGCCATTTGTTCTCCAGTTGCGGATGTCGTGCCGGCCGTTGGGTTCTTGGGCGCATCGTACGCGCAGTGTCGGAAGGTCCGCAGAACCTTCGAGCGACCGCTCGCTGCTCCGACCTGGAGGACGGAACAGCGGAAGCGGGCCGGCTGAGGCCCGCGCGTGCGATACGTGGAAATCTTTTGTCCGGAGCCTGGATCGCGTCGGCCCCAAGCAGGGACCGAGAGTATCGACCTCAAAGAGCGGGAGCGGGCGCTTCCTCCAATGACGGCAGCGGCTTAACCCCGCGACCGGCCCGCTCGGACGGCCTCGATAATGTCGATGGCGGCCCGGACGCCGCCTTCTATATCCAGTTGGGAGTTATCTAGCAAGTAAGCATCCGCGGCCGGCTTCAGGGGCGCGATCGCCCGGTTCTTGTCGCGTTCGTCGCGCTGGATGATGTCGGCGAGTACGGCGGCCTCATCGGCCTCCTCACCCCTCGCCTTGGCCTCCATGGTCCGGCGGCGGGCGCGGACTTTGGGGTCGGCGACGACGAAGATCTTCACGTCGGCATGGGGGCAGATCACGGTTCCAATATCCCGCCCATCGAGCACGGCGCCCGGCGGATCGGCGGCGAATTGCCGCTGAAAACTGATCAGGGCTTCGCGCACCCTTGGGATCGCCGAGACGATGGAGGCGCCCTCGCCGGCCTTCTGGGTCTTCAGGGCGGGATTGCCGAACTTCTCGGGATCGAGTTCCAGCGCCGCAGCGACCGCCGCCGCCTCGTCCCGGAGATCATGACCGGACTGCATCAGGGAATAGGCCACCGCGCGATAGATCACGCCGGTATCAAGATGACGGTAGCCGTAATGGTGGGCGAGGCGCTTGCCGAGCGTGCCCTTGCCCGACGCCGCGGGCCCGTCGATGGCGATGATCATGAAAAATCGGCCCCAAGCGAACGCATCATCGGAATGAAATCCGGAAAACTGGTGGCGATGAAGGCGGTGTCGTCGACGGTCACCGGCTGGTCGGACGCGCAGCCCATCACCAGCGCGGACATCGCGATGCGATGGTCCATGTGGGTGGCCACGACGCCGCCGCCGGGAACATGGCCGCGGCCTTCGACGATCAAATCGTCGCCGGAGACCTCGACCTTGACGCCGTTGACGCGGAGCATCGCGGCGGTGGCTTCAAGACGGTCGGATTCCTTGACGCGCAGCTCCTGGAGGCCGCGCATGATGGTCGTGCCCTCGGCAAAGGCGGCCGCCACCGCCAGCACCAGATATTCGTCGATCATCGACGGTGCGCGCTCCGGCGGCACCTCGACACCGCGCAATTTCGAGGCGCGTACGCGCAGCTTCGCCATCGGCTCGCCGGCGTCGCTGCGAACTTCACTTTCCTCAATCGAGGCACCCATTTCGCGCAGCGTGGTGAAAAGACCGGTGCGCAGCGGATTGGTCATGACGTCGGACAGAACGATTTCGGAACCTTCGACGATCAGCGCGGCAACGATGGGGAACGCCGCCGATGAGGGATCGGCGGGCACGACGACATTGGCGCCATGTAACTCCGGCTGCCCCACGAGCGTGATACGGCGGCCGTGCTGACCTTCCCGCACCGAGGTGATCTCGGCGCCGAAATGCTTGAGCATCAGCTCGGTGTGGTCGCGGCTGGCCTCGGTCTCGATGACCGTGGTGATGCCGGGCGCGGCCAGGCCCGCGAGCAGCACGGCGGATTTGATCTGCGCCGAGGCGACCGGGGTCTTGTAGGTGATCGGCAGCGGATCGCGCGCACCCTGGACCGTCAACGGCAGACGGCCGCCCTCGCCGCCGGCGACGACCTTCGCGCCCATCTTTTCCAGCGGGTCCAGAATCCGGCGCATGGGCCGGGTGCGCAGCGAGGCATCGCCGTCGAAAATCGCAGAGATCGGGCAGCCGGCGACGGCGCCCATGACGAGCCGGCAGCCGGTGCCGGAGTTGCCGAAATCCAGCGGCGCTTTGGGCTCCGCGAAGCCTGCGACACCCACGCCGTCGACTTTCCAGGCGAAATCTCCGGTGCGCTCGACCCTGGCGCCAAGCGCCTGCATGGATTTGGCGGTGTTAAGGACGTCCTCGCCCTCCAGGAGGCCCGAAATCCGTGTCTCTCCGACCGCGAGCGCGCCGAGGATGAGGGCACGGTGGGAGATCGACTTGTCTCCGGGCACCCGTACTTTCCCGGTCAGGGGACCGCTGGCGCGCGACTGGAGCGGCGTCGGCTTGTCGGAATCGGTCAAGTTTGTGTCCTTGGATAGGCCCGAAACGTCCCTGCGGGACTCGCGGGGCAGGTACCACACGGTCTCCCCGCCGTCACGGGCATGTCGTTCTCCCGTAATGCGCTATTGACAGCGGGCCGCCAACTAGCCAAGTGAAGCACCGCTTTTCAGACATTTCCAGGATTCCTCTGCCGTGGCCAAGTCCGAACTCGGAACTAAACGTATTTGCCCGACGACGGGCAAAAAGTTCTATGACCTCAACAAGAATCCGGTGATCTCGCCCTATACCGGAGAAGTCGTGCCGATCGCGCCCATCGCGCCGGCGCGCGCGCCCCGCGGCGCCGAAGCCCGCCACGCAGCCGCTGCCGCCGACGCCACGCCGGAGCCGGCGGAGGTCGAGGAGGTCTCGCTCGAGGAGGCCGATGCCGAGGAGAACACCGGCAAGGTCAAGGCCGTCGTGCCCGAATCCGAGGACGACATCGAAGTCGATGAGACCATCGAGGACGATGACGACGATGATTCGACCTTTATCGCCGACGACGAAGAGGGCGATGAGGACGTCACCGACATCATTGGTGATGTCGGCGGTGACGAAGAGACTTGAGATAATTCCAGAACTGTGGTTCTGGGTCTTTCCCGACGCGTCGCCCAAGGCGCGTCGGACGGTTAAGGGGCCATAGCTCAGCTGGGAGAGCGCTTGCATGGCATGCAAGAGGTCGGCGGTTCGATCCCGCCTGGCTCCACCACGCTTCGCCCCTAGGGGGTCCCGGGGCGCCCCCGCGCCCCCCCCCCAAGGCGGAGCGGGGGGTGCGGCGCAGCCCCCAGGGCCCAG